>JAEUUQ010000090.1 GCA_016787505.1 Saprospiraceae bacterium
AAAATACCCCCCGGTTTTATCAAACACTAAAAAAACATAATAAGATGGCAATGCGAATTTCGTTGCTGCTGACACTCTCCCTTGTGCTTTCTTTTCAATCACTGGCTCAGAAAGACAGCGATCCCGTGCTATTCAAAGTAGAAGGGGTGCCGGTACACGTTTCTGAATTCACCTACATTTACAGCAAAACCAATGGGAAAAGCGCCGACTTCTCGCGCAAATCCCTCGAAGAATACCTCGACTTGTACACCAAGTTCAAACTAAAAGTGTACAAAGCCCGTGAAATGCGCCTTGATACAATCACGTCTCTCAAAGAAGAATTGGCGGGTTATCGCCGCCAATTGGCCGATTCTTACCTGATTGATAAATCCGTTACGGAACAATTGGTGAAAGAAGCTTACGACCGCGTACAGCAAGACGTAGATATCAGTCATATTTTCTTGTCAATCAAAGAAAATGCTACCCCTCAGGATACGCTGGCTGCATATGAAAAAATTATGGCAGCAAAAAAACGCATCGAAAGCGGCACGCCCTTTTCGACGGTAGCCAAAGAGGTTTCCGAAGATAAATCTGCCGAAAAAAATGGCGGCCACATCGGTTTTATTACTGCATTATTTCCCAATGGTATGTACGCCCTCGAATCGGCCGCGTATAAGTTGCCCATTGGCAAAGTGTCAAATCCTGTTCGCACCAACTCGGGATATCACTTGCTTACCGTGCACTCGCGCAGGCCTGCCCGCGGCGAAATCGAAGCGGCGCACATCCTCATTCGCAAAACATCCGACAAACCCGAGCTGGCCAAAATGCGCATCGATAGCATCTACCAACTCATCCAGGCAGGTGAGGCATTCGAAGGAATTGCCCGCGAACGCTCGGAAGACCGCCAAAGCGCAGCCAATGGCGGGTATGTAGGCTTCTTCGGCATTAATCGCTACGAAAAACCCTTTGAAGACGCCGCTTTTAGCCTCCAAAAAGACGGCGACTATTCCAAGCCTTTTGAAACCAGCGTCGGCTGGCATATCATAAAACGGGTAAGTAAAAAACCCATACAACCTTATAACATCGAAAAGAGTCGTTTAGAACAACGAATTACGAAAGATATGCGCTTTGAACAAGCCAAACAGGGATTTGTGGCTAAGGTGAAACGCGACAATAATTTCAAAGAATATCCGGTTGTGCTAGACAATTTCGCGGCATCGCTTGCCGATACTTTCCTGACTTTCAAATGGAAAGCCCCCGTAGAAAAATCCAATGAGGTTCTTTTCTCGCTGGGCAAAAACTACAAGGCTACCCTGGGCAACTTTACCGATTATCTCGGCAAGGCCTCGCGCCAACGCATGAAAGGCTCCGGAAATGTGACGCCCGCCGACGTGGCTCGCAGCCTCTACCAGGATTTCGTCAACGAAGAGTGCATGAAACACGAAGAAGCTCAACTGGAAGCCAAATACCCCGAATTTAAATCGCTGATGCGCGAATACGAAGAGGGTATCCTGCTTTTTGAAGCTACTAAACTGGAAGTTTGGGATAAAGCTTCCCAAGACTCCGTCGGGTTAAATAACTACTACGACTCTATTCGCGGAAAATACCGCTGGAATGAACGTGCCCTGGCCAGTGTTTACCGCATCAACGGGCAACACAAAGCTCGCCTGAATGATGTTTACGAATACGCTAAAACGCATACCGCAGACGAAGTTAAGGCCAAATTCAATAGCGATACCCTCCTCATTGTGAGCGTGGAAGAACAAACGATCGAAAAATTTAAAAGCGCCGACCTGGGCGGTACCGAATGGAAAGCAGGCGCTTTGTCGCCCCTCGACGAAAAAGACCTGGGCGGCGATTTGCCCACCCCCACTAAGAAAATGATCAAGTTTTACAAAATTGAACAAATACTGCCCGCTTCCGACAAATCACTCAAAGAAGCCCGCGGTTATGTGGTGGCCGATTACCAAGACTACCTCGAAAAACAATGGGTAGAACAATTGCGCAAAACCTATAAGGTGGACACGGATAAAAAGGTGTTTGAAAGCTTGATAAAACAGTGATAATTTATGCCCTTGGCGGTTTAGCAATTGGGTTTAGCAATTGGGTTTAGTGCATGCGCAGTTTAGCGATTGGGTTTAGTTAACTAAACATACAGCTAAACCCTAACGCTAAACCCTAACGCTAAACCCAATCGCTAAACCCTACTAAACTACTATGTTTCAAAAAATTACAACCATAGTCATACTAAGCATAGTACTCGGGGCCTGCCAATGGATAGCCCCAAAACCGGAGGATGACAAAGCGTTGGCTCAAGTGCACAACAAAACATTGTACCTGTCGGAATTGGAGGGCATGTTCCCCGAGGGTACTACAGGTGCAGACAGCTCGCTAATTATCAATGCATACGTATCGCGTTGGGTACGCGAGGCGCTGTTGCTCAACGAAGCGGAACGAAATATCCCTACCGACCTCAATATTGATAAATTAGTGCGGGATTACCGGGCGTCGCTCATCAAGCACAATTACGAACAAGTATTGGTACAGCAATTGTTAGACTCAGTGGTGACCCAGCAAGAAATACAAACTTTTTTTGATGCCCACCGCGAACAGTTTAAACTGGAAGCGCCTATTTTGCGCTGCTATTTGATAAAAACGCCCCTCGACGCCCCCGATCTGCCACAACTCAACAAATGGTGGACTAGCAACAATCCCCGTGATTTTGCAGAAATGGTGCAGTATTGCAATACCTATTCTACTGTGCATTTACTGAACGACAGCACCTGGTACGATTTTGATAAAATCGCCTTGCAATTGCCCCGAGAGGCACTCTCTGCCGACCAAATTGATAATGATAAAACCTTGCAGTTGCGCGACGGTAAATTTCACTACCTTTTCCGGTTATTTGAATACCGGGCCAAAGATGAATCGCCGCCGTTGACTTACGTAGAAGACCAGGCCCGAAAATTGATCCTCTACCGCCGCAAATTGAAGCTGCTGGAAGATACCAAAGAAGAACTTTTTGAGCGCGAAATGCGCAGCAATAATATCCAAATTTATACACAATGATCCGAAATATTAGCCTTTTGTCAAGCCGGAATGCCTTTGCTGCCTCGGTATTTACCGCTTTTTTTGCGCTGCTGTTGCTGCCGGCAAGCCTCCCTGCCCAGCCGGAAATCATAGACAAAGTAATTGCCACGGTAGGAGGCGAATTGGTGCTGTTATCCGAATTGGAAGAACAATTTGCACTCATGGAAGCCCAAAACGGCGTAGCCCCACCCGATGCGCGTTGTAATTTGCTGGACAACATCCTTACCACCAAACTGCTGCTCAATCAGGCCAAATTGGATAGTGTGGAGGTGACCGACGAAGAAGTCGAAGACCAACTCAACGCCCGTATCGAACGCATCCTGGGCTTTATGAATAATGATATCACCCAGTTTGAAGACTACTACGGCCAAAATATCGACGAGGTAAAAGCTCAATACCGTGAAGACCTTCGAAACCAGGTGCTCGTTGACCGCATGCGCGGTAAGGTGATGGAAGGCATTACCGTGACTCCCGCCGAGGTTAAGCGCTTTTTTGAACAAATACCGCGCGACAGTCTCCCTTACTTCAATTCAGAGGTAGAGGTCGGCGAAATAGTGTATAAACCTGTCGTGAACCTCCAGGAAAAACAACGCGCAATAAGTAAGCTGGAAGAATTGCGCAAGCGCATTGTAGACGGCGGAGAAAAATTTGAAGATGTGGCTAAAAAATTCTCCGATGACGGCTCGGCACGCGCCGGCGGCGACCTGGGCTGGACCCGCCGCGGCAAATTCGTACCCGAATTTGAAGCCGCCGCCTATAAACTCGATCAAAACGAAATTTCACCGGTCATCGAAACCCAATTCGGCTTCCATGTTATCCAGATGCTCGAACGCCGTGGTAATGCTATTCATGTAAGGCATATTCTTATCAAACCCGAAATCACTGAAGCAGATCTCGAAAAGGCCTACGCCCACCTCGACTCGGTCCGCCAGCTCATCGTCACCGATTCTATCTCTTTTTCCAGAGCGGTAAAGCTGTATTCCGACAAGGAAACGCAAAGCTATAATAACGACGGGCGCATGGTGAATCCAGCCAGCAACAATACTTTTTTTGAAATCGGCGACCTCGACCCCGATGTGTACTTCGCAGTGGATACAATGAAGTCGATAGGCAGTATATCTAAACCATTTGAATTTGCCAGTCCCGTTGGCGAACCCTATTTCCGCATTGTACAACTGCAATCGCGTACAGCCCCTCACCGCGCTAATCTAAAACAAGACTACGCCAAGATACAACAGGCGGCTATCCAGTCCAAGCAAAGCGAAACCGTAACAAAATGGGTGAAAAATGCAATCAGCTCTACCTATGTGGCTTTCGACCACATGTACGACAATTGTCCCGGACTGGAAGCCTGGAAAAAACGCCCCGAAAGGCCTTAGGCAGCTATCGTTTTTAACTCAGCCGCTTCTTGCGGGCTGAGTGCGTAATGACGTATAAATCCGCTTGTAGAGGGGCGGAACATCAAAAACACGAACAAGCCGACGGCAAAATACAAGAGATAGCTCATATCACTTGCCAGCAGGGCAATTACCATTGCCATTACGTTGACAATTTCTATCAGCGTAATGCGCAAGGTAACCGTTTGGCGGTAATGCGCTAATTTAGCCTGCAGGCCTTCGATCATAGCCCCCTCCTGGGCGCGCTTTCGGCTGAGCAGCCAGGCAGCGCCCATCAGCGGCAATCCCAACATTAATAGCAAACGTTCGTAGGTGTCGGGGCCTTCTTTGTAAGCCGCCAATACTACTCTCGTTTCCGGTTCGCCTATCTGCAGGAATACGACAGTCAGGCAAAATAGCGCCTGGCCTACCAACAGAACCAGGTACATGTTATTGAGTCGCTTGAAAATCGTTTGCATACTTACTGGTTATACTTCTCTACATAAAAAATGCCCCGCAGTTTCGAGGCACCCGTGTAATTATACACCATAAAAACGCCGGATGCCCGGCATTAGTTGCCCGGCATCCGGTAAAAATACTATTTTTTCTGTTGTCGGTTGTGAGTTGTCGGTTGTGAGTTGTCGGTTATCGGTTTATTATTTTTGTTAAAATTTAACCGACAACCCATAACCCATAACAACCATCAATGAATACCGTGCATCCACCGCTTGAGTACCGGTGAAATCACCAACAGCAAGGCCGCAGCCCCCAAAACGACATACACGCCCCAGTTCATATACACACCGGCAAACGAATGTAGCTCCGAAGCCCTGTCAACCGTCCCCCCCACAGGTTGTGCGATCAACTGCCCCAGATAACCGCCTATTTTGTGCGCAAAGGCAATCGAGAGGAACCAGGCGCCCATTACAAAACCCACTGTTTTGGCCGGCGACAATTTGGTGACTACCGAAAGTCCCACAGGCGAAAGACTCAATTCGCCGGTAGTATGGAACATATACATCAGCATCAGGAAGATCAGCGGAATGGCTTCGCCCGAAACGGCTGAGCTTTTCACGGCAAAGACAATGATCGCATACCCCAGCGCCATTTGCAGCAAGGCCAGCATAAACTTGATGGGCGTTCGGGGTTCTATTCCCGCCTTACCCAGCCTGACCCA
>JAEUUQ010000129.1 GCA_016787505.1 Saprospiraceae bacterium
AGGACCACACCCAGTCAGACGGCGCATTCTCTGTATTTTCATTAAAAATAACTTCCAGACCATTTATTGTAAAAGTAAACGCTGCCTGCGGCGCCGGACAATCCAGCGTTATATTCTGGCAACTTTGCGTATTACCGCACAAACTTGATGCCGTCAAACAAACCTGGTAAGTACCTGGCATTGAATACGTGTGCTGCGGGTTGGCACTTGTCGAAGTGGCCCCGTCGCCGAAATTCCAACTCCAGGAGCTTGGGTTATTGGCCGATTGATCGTTGAAAATAACCGTGAGGTTGTTGCTTTGCGAGCCAAAAGCCGATACGGGCGCTGCGCAACTCACCGTCACGTTCTGGCAACTCTGGGTACTGCCGCACAAACCAGTCACAGTAAGACATACCTGGTAGGCCCCAGGCGCCGAATATGTATGTTGTGGATTTTGGCTGCCCGATACGGCGCCATCGCCAAATGTCCAGGTCCAGGCAGCAGGATTGTTTGCTGATTGATCGCTAAAAGATACCGCCAGGTTGTTGCTTTGAAAACCAAAGGCCGAAGCCGGCGGAGCACAGCTCACCACCACATTCTGGCAGCTTTGGGTGCTGCCGCACAAACTTGTTACCGTCAGACACACCTGGTAGGTGCCTGGCGCAATATAGACGTGTAGCGGATTGGGACTGCTGGAAGAACCGCCGTCGCCAAACGTCCAATTCCACATTGTAGGCGCATTCGATGAATTATCGGTGAATGTAGCTCCCAAGCCTGTCGTTTGATAAGCAAAGGCCGATTGCGGGGCAGCGCAATTGATGGTAATGTTTTGGCATACTTGTGTAGAGCCACATTGGCTGGCAGCCTGGAGGCAAACTTCGTAGTTGCCGCTTGTTTGATAAGTATGCTGTGGATTTTGGAGGTTAGATCCTGAGCCGTCGCCGAATGTCCAGGTCCAGGAGGTAGGATTGCCTAAAGAAATATCCTGGAAAGTAGCTTCTTGCTCAAAAATCGTGGCTATAAATCCAGAAGCAGGAGGCGCGCAAGATGCCGTAATTTGCGTACAGAACTGCCCCTCTCCGCACTCACTGGTTACGAAAAGGCAGACTTCGTAGGTTCCGGGGTTGGCGTAAGTATGGGAAGGATTATACAACGAAGAAAATGCGCCGTCGCCGAAAGTCCAAATCAAGGTATTGACTTCTCCGCCAATAATACCTTGGAAATTATACGCCAAATCTAAAGCAGCGTAACTGATCCCTACGGCAGGCGGAGTACAGGTAATAGTAATTTGCTGGCATACTTCGAGCGTACCGCAATCTGTGACCGCTTCGAGGCAAACCTGGTATACGCCCGATTCGTCGTACATATGCTGAGGGTTCTGGCTATTTGAAGAAGATCCATCTCCAAAATCCCAGCTCCACTGCGTAGGATTGCCGGTAGAGATGTCCTGAAATTGCACTGTCAAGCTGGTTGCAGCGTAACTATACCCCACTTGCGCGCCGGCACAAGCCACATTCAGCACCTCGCAATATTGGGCACTGCCGCAATTATTAGATACGATGAGACATACAAAATAAATGCCGGGTTGGCTATATGTGTGCGCCGGACTTTGGTCGGTTGAGCTCGTTCCATCACCGAAATTCCAGAGCCAGTTTGCCGGTTGATTGGTTGACAGATCGTTAAACAGCACCTCTAGATTGTCGGCCTGGTAGTTAAACACCGACAGGGGCGCCTGGCAACTCACGTTTACAAATTTACAGGTTTGTCCGCTGCCGCAGAGCCCGGTAGCGGTGAGGCATACTTGATAAACGCCGGCCATGGAATAGCTATGGACGGGGTTTTCAGTTGTTGAAGAGCCGCCGTCGCCAAAAGTCCATAGCCACTGCGTAGCGCCGAGGGAGCTGGCATCGGTAAAATTGACGGTAAGGTCATCGACAGCCGAATTAAAATCGACGGTTGTCAGGCAGTTGCTGCCTTCTACCACCACCAGCGTTTGATTGATCGAAGGCCCAACTATTTTATCAACAGTGCCCGAAGGCCAGCGCACGATAAGGCTGTCGATCGACGGGTTTTGGCCCAGGCCGAAGTGTTTGGTAAGCGAAGTATGAATGCCGTAGCTTTCTCCGCTTCGCACTTCCCTGATTTGCACGCCCCAAGTCCCGTATAATTCGAGTCTGGCGCCGATGCCGTTGGGGTTGGAGACCACGCCGTCGAGGCGAACTTTGAAATAGTAGTTGTTATTTCCGTTATTGATAAACAACACATCAGCCACCGTGCCCGGTGTATTATAACCAGAGCCGAATGATGCAACCACATCTACAAAACCGTCGTTGTTGAGGTCGCCGGTAGAGGCCGAATGTATGCGGTTTGGCGTAGGAAAAGCATTAGCAAAATTGGTAAACGTGTTATTGCCGTTATTTCTAAAAAGGCAGTGGTTATTGCCCAACGAGGTATAAAGCAGGTCGACGAAACCGTCGTTGTCAAAATCTTCGAATTTGACTTGCAGGCCGGGGCCTGCCGCATTCATAGCCGTGAGCATGCCGCTCTGGGCTGTGATTTCTGTAAAAATTCCGAACCCGTTATTGGTGTATAACTTATTCGGGCTATCATGGGTAATGATAAAACAGTCGAGGTCGCCGTCGTTGTCGATATCGGCAAAGTCGGCTGCCCAGGATTGCGCCAGGGGGCGGAGTCCTGCCTGCTCGGCTACGTCGGTAAAATTATTTGCGCCGTCGTTCTGAAATAATAAATTGAGGCGCCGGCCATCCAGCGGATTGTTGACCCCCTGCCTGCATTTGGAAATGTAAAGATCCTGGTCGCCGTCGTTGTCGTAATCCATCCAAACCGAGCCGTAATTGCCGGAATTATCGGATGGCACGGTTGAAATGGGATAAATCAGCGAGGTGTCGTGTACAAAACTACCCGTACCGGTGTTGCGATACGCCTGACTTACCCCTTCATCGTGACAGGCGAAAATGTCAACATCCCCGTCGTTGTTAATATCCGCAAAATTAGACCCCTGCAGAAAAATAGGAAATATGGAAATAGTGGTGAGCGAATAGGCTGTGCCGATAGAATTAGACTTCAACAATTTCAGGCCGTTGTAACCGCCGCCGGTAAAAATGTCGTTGTAGCCGTTGTTATCTACGTCGGCAATGCAAATACTCCATTGACTACCGACCAATTGGCCATAAGTATAGCCGGTGTAGTTGTTGTTACCCGGAGTCTGGTAATCGATTTTCAGGTTTTGCGTGCCATCGATGCGCACGATGTCATCGAAGCCGTCGCCGTTCATATCCGTTATGGCAATAGGGGCGCCGCTTTTTATTTGCGGATAAAAAAGCCAGTTGCTTCTGTTGGTAAAACTGAATTGTGCGGAAAGCAAAAAAGGCAGAAGTAAGCAGCAGACGAGTAGTAGTGCAGCATTTTTCATGTTCAAGAGATTATGACGGTTTTGGGATCGATTCCTGCGAACTACCGCAGGTTTTTGTCCGGTCATAAAGTTCTGAATTTTTCCTGAATATTAATAACCCCATATTTTGTATCAACCCCACAAATTTTTATTGGCTTTATCTCTTTTTTTTAAATTATTTTACTTAAATTTTCGGCGCAATAAGATATGATTAAACAAAAAATGCCCGCGGGCATAGTGTATATTCCGCAACGCAAAGCGGTAAAGATCTTCTTTTTTACATCAGAGAGAGCGCGTTTTAGGAACCCTGTGCCCTCCCGGGCGACGGGGTTCTTTTTGTTAACGGGCATGGGCATTTGCCCTCACCATATCGGCTACGGCGTTTATCCATCGCGGGTCGTCATTCAAGCTGGGCACCAGGTCGAGGTGTTCACCACCCAATTTCTCAAACATTTCGAGGTATTCAACTTTTATTTCAATCAGCGTTTCGAGGCAGTCGGCCACAAAAGCCGGACTGAAAACGAGCAATCGTTTGGCGCCCTGGGCGGCCAATGATTCAATAACCTGGCTGGTGTAGGGCTGCGCCCATTTTTCGGGACCTAAGCGACTTTGAAAAGTGGTAGTGAATTTTTCTTTGGGCAAATTCAGCTTTTGGGCTATGGCATGCGTAGTAGCATGGCACTGCGCCGAATAACAAAATTGGTTGGCAGCGCAGATCGTTTGGCAGCAATCGGGACTATGCAGACAGTGATTACAGCGGTCGGCCTTGCGCAACTGCCGCTGGGGCAGTCCATGATAACTGAAGATAAGGTGGTCGTAGGAGGCCAGGTCGAAGGCAGCCGCATTCGATGCAAACACCTCGATCATCGGCTCGAAATCGTAGTAATCGCTTACAAACCGCAGCGGCGGAATGACTTCTTCTTTTTTCAGCACCCGCATTACTTCTTCAAACACAGAGCCCGTAGTAGCAGAGGCGTATTGCGGGAACAACGACAAGACCACGATTTCCGACACCTGCCGGTTCAACAACCGGTTAATCGCCGAAGAAATCGACGGTTGCTGGTAGCGCATGGCCAATTCGACGGCATAGTCGCCGCCCAAGCGGGATTGCACGCCTTCTGCGAGGCGTTTACCGTATACCTTCAGCGGAGATCCCTCCGGCGTCCATAACTGCCGGTACAACCTGGCCGAGCTACCCGAACGGAAAGGTGCGATAATACCTTGCACCAACAATTGGCGGGGCAACCAGGGGTAGTCTATCACCCGGGGGTCGAGCAAAAACTGGCGTAAATACCGATAAACGGCTCCCCGCTGCGGCGCATCGGGTGTGCCCAGGTTGACTAGTAAAACCCCAGTTTTTCCCTTTGCGGACATATGTGTGTTCAATTTGGATTGCGAAGCTAACCACCGTACTTCTAATGCTGTTCGATTTTCATCGTAAAATAAGCGTCATAATAGCCGGCGTATGGTATTTTTGCAACTCAATTGCGCACACATGAGTAAACCGCTAATTTTAGTCACCAACGACGACGGCATAGCCGCCCCCGGAATCAAAGCCCTGGTGAGCGTAGCCCAATCCCTCGGCGATGTTATTGTCGTAGCTCCCGATTCACCGCAATCGGGTATGGGGCA
>JAEUUQ010000191.1 GCA_016787505.1 Saprospiraceae bacterium
CTATTTTCCCGCATCCTGGCCCTGAATACTTATCTAAGCTTCAATAATTACGGCAATGAATACGAAGACGAAATTGCTTATTTCGCCAATGAGTATTTCAAATACGCCGATCTAAAAGACGAAGCCTACAACTACCTGCCCTGGGTGTATGAGAGTTTTAAAAGCTATACCATGACGCTCAGCGGCATCGGCCTCCCCGATGAAACGCATCGCAAGTACATAGAGGCTGCCATGTGGAAAATCCCCAAAGGAAGCCCCACCCATAAAATGGCCCTCAACGGAGTGATCAGCATTCTCAAACAGCGCAATCATGCCAACTATGTTCCCTTTGCGGAGTCATATATCGAAGCTTTTTCATCAAAAGATCCGGCTTCCGCAGCTGCTATGCAGCAAGAAGTAGCGCAATTGAAATCGTTTATGGCCGGCGGCGCGGCTCCCGATTTTGCACAACCCGATACGAGCGGCGTGGAGCTAAAACTCAGCAGCTTGCGCGGCAAGGTGTTGCTCATCGACTTTTGGGCCAGCTGGTGCGGACCCTGCCGCCGCGAAAACCCCAACGTGGTGCAGATGTACAATAAGTACAAAGACAAAGGTTTCGATATCCTGGGCGTCAGCCTCGATAGCAACCGCGATAAATGGCTCGGGGCTATCGCCTCCGACGGCCTCATCTGGCACCACGTAAGCGACCTGAAAGGCTGGAGCAATGCAGTAGCGCAACAATACGGCGTGAATTCTATCCCGCATACCATTTTATTGGATCGCGAGGGTAAAATTATCGCCCGAGGCCTGCGCGGCCCCGCACTGGAGCAAAAACTCGAAGAGATTTTTAGGTAGTGAACGGTGAACAGTGAACTGTGAACAGATCAGGGAGCAGTTCACTGTTCACAGTTCACTAATTAATTCATCGGACAATCGCAGTGCATTGCCCGGCAGGCGCCGGCCAGTAATACGACGAGTAGCAAGAGAAGCGGCCACCACTTTTTATTTTGCATAGCATTTTTTTATTTGGGTTAAAAATACGCAATTGCCCGAAAAGCAACGGCATTTTCCTCGTGTACTAGTCGCCGCCCTCGATTGGGGCCTCGGGCATGCCACGCGTTGTATGCCGCTTATTGAGGCGCTACAACAACAAGGCGCCGAGGTGATGTTGGCCTGCTCGGGTGACGCCGCCGAACTCTGGCGCCGCGAATATCCCGATTTGCCCTTGTTTATCCTCCCCGCTTACGGCGTCCGCTACCGCTGGAATAATATGTACCTCAATATGCTCGCCAACGCGCCTCGAATAGTCGTTGCAGCTATCGGCGAACATATCAGACTTAGGCGCCTTGTAAAAACGCATGCGATAGACGTCGTCATTTCCGACAATCGCCTGGGCTGTTTTCATCCGGCTACGCGCAATATTTATCTCACCCACCAACTCCATATCCAGGCCCAGGAACCCCTTGGCCGTTGGCTGGCTAACGCCATGCATCGACAAATAATCGGTCAATACGACGAATGCTGGGTTCCTGATGCCGAAGGAGACGACAACTTATCGGGGGCGTTGTCGCATCCGCCTGTCCACCCATCCACCCACTATATCGGGCCTTTGTCGCGACTTGCGCCCGCTCTCGCGCCCCTTTCATTCGACGTAGTGGCCGTTTTATCAGGCCCTGAGCCGCAGCGCACGCGCCTCGAAGCTGAAATCCTTGAACAGGCAACTTATCTGGAGGCGTCGGTATTGCTTATCCGGGGCGCCCCACATGCCAAACCGCTGGTTCAGGTACCTGCGCACATTACCGTATGGGATTTTGCCGCCGGCAAACAAATCGCTGCGGCCATGACCGGCACCCGGCTTATCGTGTGCCGCTCGGGGTATAGCTCCATCATGGACCTGGCCGCACTGGGCCGTCCGGCTTTGTTTGTGCCTACGCCCGGGCAGACGGAGCAAATTTATTTGGCTGATTATTTAAAAAATAAAAACCTCGGCATCGTTCAACAGCAAGGCCGATTGCAATTGGACCGGGCGCTCCGGGATATCGAAAACTGCAGTAGCCCTGTATTAAAACGCTGCGTCACTCCGTTTTACTCATATGTTTGCAGTAATGTGCAACGCTGAGAGTGCTGTGGTAATAAAACGGGCTCCCAAGCACATTGTACTTACTTGCATTGATCCTGTTTTATTGCTAAATTGCTTTATAAAATAACAATAAATGCATATTCAAGCCATAAAAGACGAGGTACGAAAGCTCAGCAAAGCCGAAAAAGCAGAACTTATGCATTTTATGATTGAGCTTCTGTCTGATGACGATTTTGAGCTTTCTCAAGCCTGGAAAACCGAATTAGATCGAAGAGAGGAAGCCCTCAACAGCGGAGTTGCTACAGGGAA
>JAEUUQ010000438.1 GCA_016787505.1 Saprospiraceae bacterium
TTTTTTGCCATGGTTATTGTGATTTGATGTTATTTAAATCATTCATGATTATGCAGCTTCAGACTTAGTGATACTTCGTGTCCTTTGAGTCTTTGTGGTAAACAATACTTACTTAGTGTAAAAATAACAATAATTACTTTACCGTGCAATTGGGGAACTTCATTTATTTGTAAAATGTTATAGTTCGCGTCACTGCCACGAATTTGTACCACTAAGGCTCAAGGGCACTAAGTACCACTAAGGTAATGATTTTCCAGGCGGCGCAAAGGTAAGGAAATAAAGCCTGCTTCAAAAAACCAAAATTTTTTTCGCGCTACGGCTTGGAATTATTTGCAGAGGTCTTATCTTTGTCCCGCTTTACTAAAAAGCATACCAAGACGGCCCGTTCGTCTAGGGGTTAGGACGCAGGATTTTCATTCCTGTAACACGGGTTCGATTCCCGTACGGGCTGCCGGTTCGGCCATTCTGAAGAAATTTGGGATGGCCGTTTTTTTTTGATTTTACGACTGTAAGACTGTACGACTTTTGCGATCTTTGCCGGTCGAGCGGAGTCAAATCGAACAGCCGATTGCCGACTGCTATTACCAGGTAACTCAACTCTATCGCAAAAATTAAGGCACGTTCATTTCAGAAAAAATAAACGCGTGAATAAATCGCAGTGGCATAGGGCTCTTCCGGGTGAATTGGCCCCATCAAATGAGGCTCATGTGTGGCGGTTTTTTCTCGATATAACTGAAAATCAAACGCAAGGCCTGTTGGACTTGCTTTCAGCCGATGAAGTGGACAGAGCCCGCAGATTTCGGTTTGAAACAGATCAAAAAAGATTTATCTCCTCGCGTGGGTTATTGCGCCTTATACTGGGCAGTTATCTGGGTCAACCTCCGCATGCACTCCAATTTGCGTATACCGCGAAAGGAAAACCGGTACTTGCGGCTGAATTTAGTTCCGAAGCCCTCTGCTTCAACTTGTCTCATGCCGGCTCATTCGCACTATACGCCGTCACGCGTGGTCGCAACGTCGGCATCGATATCGAGCACATGCGGGATCAGATCGACGTAGATCAGATTGCCGGGCGGTTCTTCTCTCCAGGCGAAATCCGTTCGCTGGAGCAGGTTCATGGAAGCAATCGAAAAGAATTGTTCTTTCAGTACTGGACCCGAAAAGAAGCCCTTATCAAAGCTATCGGCGAAGGGTTGTCTTTTCCATTGGAACAGTTAGATGTTTCATCCATAAATGGGAAGGCATTTCATACAGAAAACTCGCTGTGGTATATACAAGATTTATTTCCCGGCCCTGGTTACACCGGGGCAATTGCGTTAGCGGAAAAGGATTGTGCTCTTTCTTGTTGGGAGTTTGATATCCAACGCTTTATGCGTGGTTAATTTGGGCATGTGGTCTGTTTGTGTTGTTGTAAATTAATAGGTATGCCTCCTACCCTAATCGATGAAATTATTTTACTCACGGGCTCCGGTAACCAAGTTAGATCGCAATCGCAAATTGCCCCCCTACCCATACTCCCCCACCATCCACGCTGCATACTCCTTCAATTTAGTCGCCAAATAATAAGGCAGGTTCATCAAATAGTACGGCGTGCCGCCCGGCGTTTTTGCCTCCTCCACGGAAAAGCGGTTGGCTAGCAGACGAATGGCGAAGGGGTGATCGGCGCGGTCCATGAACTCATGGAGGGAACGCAGGCGGCTCTGAGCATCCCACCCGCTTTTTAATACCAAACGCACTCCGGTCCATCCGCTGCGGCTTGTGGTAATCCAAATTACAAGCCGCACAAGTCAGGTATCATGCAGCAGCAAGCCGTCCCGTCCAAACGAGAATGCTCCATAGAAGCAGTATTTGTCAGGATATACAAAAATAGGCTTTTCCAGACAGGCAAAATCCAATATTATGGTTTTAGACTATAGCCACCCGCAAACACCCCACCTCCCTCCACGAAGCCAACCTACATATCTCCTTTTGTGCATTCTCAAAATTATTCAAGTACATGACATCATCCACCTGGCAACCTTTGGATAAAAGTTTTTGCCGGGTTATTTTTCATTAATAAACAATTTTAGAAACGGCGACTTTCTACATTTTTACACCCAAACTTCCCTCAATTATGCAGTATTACGTTGATAGGATTTGATAGCCTTTTCAAGCAAGGCTTTATCAACCTTGCCAAGTCGGGTAGCCTCGGATTGAATCCATTCGAGCGAAAGAGAGTCAGGATGTATCATTTCGATTCTCGGGAAATTTGAGGTAAACGATGTTCCTGGGGGATTAAACTGTATACGGCATCATATTTACGTCTGCGATTAGCATAACGCAGCATTTTTGTCTGGTTAATTCGCACTTCGTTAAAGGCATTGGCATAAATGCGATCAAGCTCTGCCTGTTGAGCGCGGAATAGGTTCGGTTCAGCAACGATATCTACCAGAATTTTCTCTGGCGCCGCAAAGGTGATTTTTCCATTCGAAAATGTCGGAGACTCGGAAAGCAAGGGTTTGACGATAACGGATTCATTAAGCGCAAGGATATAGAGATCCACCACTTTTCGGTCGGGATCAAGAAAGACTTTTTTAGAAATGCCGGTAAGACTTGTAAAAACAGATGCTAAAACTTCTTTTTCGGTCTCTACAATAGTCCAATTATAAGGCGGCTGTAATTTCATCCAACCGCTAATCCAGCGAGTTTCCCAAATACAGGACTTCACTATTGGAAGTTCTCGTACCAACAGTAAAGCAATGCGCTTGGTCAAATTTCCCGGACTTACAGTGCGATCTTTGCCGTTCGTTGAGCGGAGTCGAAACGAACACCCGCCGCCGCCCCCGTCACTCAAACAGCGGCATCCTGCTCTCCATCGGATTTTCCAGTTCTGCGAACAAAACGGCGGCGCCTACGTCGCCTTTATATAGGCTATTGTTGCGCATCAGGGGCGAATAGGCGTGGCGGAGAATCCGGCGGGCCAGGGCTTTGGCTCCTTTAAGGTAGTATTCGTCCTGTGTGGTGCGGTAAATACTCAGCAAAGCGTACGCCTGGCCCGACATGCCGCAGCACAGGCTGCCGTTGAGGTCTTCCTGGTCGTTTTCCAGAAAATACCGCACTGATTGTTGGGCAAAGGTCAGGTAGCGTTTTTCTGCCGTTACGTTGTACAACAGCAACCATAAAAACGTGTAACCCGCAGCGCCATGGCACCAGCCGGGCCACGACTCTTCGCTGGTGTTGGTAAGATTCCAGCGCAGGTAGCCGTTTTCCTCGATCCGCAGGTCAATCAGCTGATCCAGGCGGGTGTGGAATTGTTTGGGCAAGGGGCCGCCTGAGCGGTGGCTCCATAATAAAGTAGCGTACAATACGCCCGCCCATCCGTGAGCGATACCCCTGTAAATGAGCGGATTGTCTTCGCCGATAGCGGGATAGCCGTCCAACATATTCCAGATTTGCTGTTGACTTTGATTGCCCAGCTTCTCAAGTTCTCGTCGCAGCGCCTTCTCACTGCGCAGTAAATCCCACAGCAAGGCACATCCGATCAGGTTGCTCGACAAGCCGACCGTGACATCGAGGTTTTCGCAGGGTTTAGAGGCTTCGGCGACAAAACCTGAAACGGCGTTGTAAAACCCGTTGAGGTCGCCCATAGCCTTGCTGATCAATGCCTGCACCAGGTATACCCCGCTTGCGGAGTGGTAAATAGAGGTATGGCCGACCGTTTCCGGCGTTATTTCTATTTCTTTTGAAAAAAAGGCCCGGTCTTCGTCCTTGAGAAAAGCGTGGGCCCGATTGATCCACACATCGGCCAGGGCGAGCAAATCGGGGTCGTTTTTGAGGCAGGCCAGCCGGTAAAACATAAAGGCGATGCCGGCGGCGCCGTAATTCACCGAGCAAGTCGGCGGCAATTGCAAGCCCTTGTCGATCAAGGGGCCGTCCCAGCCCAATCGCCCCATCAGCGCTTCGTTAAAAGCAGCCTTTGAATACTTCGTGGCTTCCAGAGCGGGTTTTTGACGTTCTATTCGATTTTTTATCGTCAAAAAGCAATCGGCAAATTCGCTGATTGAGGGGAAGCGATCGGCGGGATTTTTGGACAAACCTCTAAAAATGGCCTTTTCTATGCCCGGGTCAATGTCCAAATCATAGCAACTAAAGGGAATAGGAGGATCTTCGGCAATTTGTTTGAACACCACCTCTTTTTCTAAAGAAAAATCGAGGTATTGCTTGCCTGTCAACAACTGGTACAACAAAGCCGAAAGGCCGTATTGCTCGCCTAAAAAAGAAGCCGGCTGCTGTATGGTGCGATTAACGACACAGCGCGCGTATTCGGGTTCAAAAAAGAAGCCCACGCCGCCGCGGGCTGCATTTTCAGGGGCGCCATCAAAGCTGGATATCCCGAAATCGATGATTTTTACGTTGCTGTCTTCTGTTACCAGTACATTGCGTGGATGAATATCGGAATGGACTACGCCTTTTTTGTGGATAAAAGAATAAGCTTCCAGTATATTGCAAATAATCGAAATCAGGCGATACAGATTATCGGGGTCGGTCAAATTGCGGTATTTTTCCGAAACTTCATCGCAAGAGGCGCCTTTGCACCACTCCATCACAATATAGTGATTACCCTCCCACTCGCCATTGTCAATCAGGGCAGGCGCGCATTCTCCTTCCAGATGGTGAAGAATGGCGACTTCTCTTTCATAGTTGAGCATCAGGTATTTTTCGGAGCCGGATGTTTTCAGCAATTTTAACACATAAAAAACACCTTCCCTTTTAATTTTATAAACTTCTGTATCCGAAATACTTTGGATCTTCGATACAATTTCATAATCCAGAAAAAAATCGCCGGGCTCAAAAATATCGGGCGTTTGTTTAGAAGATAAATCGCCGTCGGCATCTACCAAAAAACCTTCACCCCGCAGTTGTGCCAGCATCATAAACGAATGGTCAAGCACCTCTTGCGGCTTTAGCTTGTGCATCACGGCATACCTGAAAATGCCCTCCACCAACGGCTTGGGCGTAGTAAACTCCTGTAGCAACTCGGCCACATCTGCATCAATCACCTTACTTGTTTGGCGGGAGTGGTCGAACGTGAGCACCACGTCGCCTTCCTCGTATTCGAATTTCGCTTTGAGCGTTTCGGGCAGCTCCGTTACCGGCGTAAAACGCACATTTTCGGGGAGGACATAGTTTTTGTCGGTCAACATAAGGCTCAGTTTTGGGAAGTTGAATAATTCATCGGCATCCAGTTTGTTGGATCAACACCCGATAGCGCTAATTTTTTCATAATAAAATGCAGGGCATCATTTTTTTGTATGCCCTCCGCATGAGCCTGCGAGATAGCCACGGCGATTTTGTCGGTAATTTCGGCGCGCCAACTTCCGCCTTCGATGTCTTTTAATACTTCGGCGCTTGGTGGGTCGATACCCCAGGAAAGCAGCCCGGCTTCGTCGAGGGGGCAGGTAAATGGCACGCCTTGCACCTGCTCGCAATGCAGTGCGGCTTCCAGTACTTGAGCCGCTTGTTGCAGATCGGTATAATTTTTAAAATAAACAACCAGCTTATCAGGCCGCAACAGCCCTTCTCTTGCAGCGCCTACCTTAAAACTAAAAGCCTGAATGGCGGGTAATAGCTGTACAAATTGATAAAACACATCGGGCAGGGCATCAATGCCGGGGCTGATATACATTTTGTAAGTCGGTTGCCTGGTATTCTTTAGTGCGCTTGAAGAATGTTGTCGATACCAGGCAATCCAACTGAATTTATCGGCTGGCAATTGTTTTTTCCAGCCGTTCAGCAAACCTTTGCGCGTTAGTGTCGCCACGCGCAGCAACTTTTCAACGGCAGCGCTGTCAGTAATATTCGCATAAGCCGACGGCTCCACCGGCATCGTATTATAGCTATAAAGCCGTTGGGCGATACTTCTTGGATCCAGATCGTTCAGAACCAAGCAATAGCGAACAGCTTTTTCCGAAATAGCAGAAAGCCGCCCTACCGGAGCCGGCATGGCGGCATCTTCGCGATACAAAGCAGCTTGCGCTGCGGCGCCTGAGACGAATTGGCCCTTGTATTCCACTTCCACGATGCCGTCGAGCACAAGCCGGGCCACGGTTACATTTGTTTCGTCGTCATACACATTGAGCATAAACCGGGGTAATCGTCCTTCGGTTTGCAGGGAGTAATACAGGAGG
>JAEUUQ010000206.1 GCA_016787505.1 Saprospiraceae bacterium
TCAAGTCGATAGACTTTTCGGTGCTCTGCGGAATCACCTCCTGCTAATCCTCTGACTCCATGACCATAATATTCGTGAACGCCAAGAGTAGATTGTGCATGTTCGACAGTGGTCATTTGTCCTTTACCAAACAATATCCTAGTCGTAACATTTATTCTTCCATCTTTATTTGTTTTTGTGCCGGCTTCAGCACTAATAGGTATATTCGTAGGATTGCCATACCTTTCCCCATTAAGTTGTGAAAGGCCTTCGTGATCATTAACTGTATCTATTATATTGATGATGCCACCTTCCAATTTATCAAGCGAAAAGGACTGCCCATCAACTAACTCTCCTTCCATCTGTTCTACCACATGTGTGTACACTTTTGAAAACCCTTCTGCGCTTAATCCTCCGTCATTTAATTTTGCAACCAAGGGGCTTTTTTCAGCCCAGATCATTACTTGATCATGATTTAATGGTTGGTTGCCTTTTTTTCTAATAACGGTTTTAAAAGCAGTTCTGTCCATGATGATGATTTCACCAGTATATCCTTCAGAGTCTACACCCAAGAAATTTCCGTTTTTATCGAAAATTGGACTATCTAATTCACCGTCAGTGTCAATTCTCATTATTGGGTTATTCTGAGCGTAATTGTATGACGACACCCACGCCCGCTCCTCCCCCAACGGATCCACCCCAAAAAACCTGCTAATATCGCTATCATACAACCGCGCCCCCAGGTTATCCCAGCCCGTTTCGGCGTCTCTTTCTTTGTAGGTAAACAGGAACCGCGACTTTTCGCAGTTTGACCATTAATAATATCCAATAGCTTATTCACCATTCTGATGAAAGATATAGCAAGTACTAAGCGCACCGGCATAAAATCAATAAAAATATCTTTCATTTAGTACTCCTTTAACTTCCTTATACCTAGTAAATCTAAATCCTTTTTTCAACTTTTCAACTTCATAATGCTTTTCTGTTAAGGCAATTTTCTCTAATTTATTACGATAAAAGGATTTAGGTTCTATATATAAATCAGGTGGTGTAAATTTATTAAGCATTATATGTTTAAATAAATATTTATTCCCTTTAACATGCGTTACGACTATAATGTACCCGTTGCCCCAAAACAAGTCATAGAGATCATTGCACTTGTCACCATAACATTTTGGGGTTGTTACTTGCATCGTATCGCTTTCATGCATTGAAAAGTTAAAAAAAAGAAATTCTAAATAAATTTCTTTTTTCTTGTATCCTTCATACAGAAAAATAATACTATCGTTACTATATCTAAAACTACCAACAAAAGCATCATCATCAGATATCGAATTGAAATCAATAGGAATATAGCAATGATGAGTTGTTTTATTGCAATTTCTTTCATCTGAAGTTATGCAACTTGACAATAAAACCACAATAAAAAGAAATATTGTTTTAATCATTTTTTTTGCTTTTTCATTTTTTGATATATTCTTCCCATCTTACTATTAATCGGCGTTTCCTCCATCGAAGGAGACAATGCAGTTGATGTTATTGTCCTTTGATACCAATCTGTTCCAAATCCTTCTTCGTGTTCTTCATGAACAGTTTTATCATTTTTTCCATCTTCAGCTACATCATTGACGTGTAAAATAATTTCGTGGGCCAGATCGTATTCATCTCCAGCAACAACTACGTCCTGCCGATATCCTAACTCTTTTAATTTCAAAACAACTTGAGGAGTTAAGCCTAATTCTTTAAACATCTTCTCTAATCGGTCTAATTCAAAAGCCCCATAATCATCAAGTTCCTTGGCATTTTTTCGATAATGAAGTAGACTTAGCGCATATTTTTCAGCTTCTCCTTTCAGGAATGATTGCCCGGATGCAGATGTCCAGGAAAAGTCATTACTTTGAACAATGTAAATGATATGCTTCGGATTAACACAAGACATACATTTTGAAACTCCTTCTCTATATAGTTCTCTATCCTTGTACATTAAAGAGATATAATTATTTAACAGTCTTGAAGATCTGGTAGTATGCGCTTCCATTTTTTGCAATCCCCACAAATCAATATTCGCCACCGGTTCATTCTCCGCATAATTATACGAATTCACATGCGGAAACTGATCAGCAATTGGATCCACCCCCAAAAACCTGCCAATATCACTATCATACAACCTCGCCCCCAGGTTATCCCAGCCCGTTTCGGCGTCTCTTTCTTTGTAGGTGAACAGGAAGCGCGACTTTTCGCAGTTTGACCATTCACGTAAGATGGAGCCGAAGGGATAGTAGTCTGCTGCGTATTCCAGCATGTAGTGTACGCTATCCGATACGCAATTTATAACGCTGTGGTATACTACCCTGGTATTGCCGAGATGGTCGTAATTGTAATAACTCACCTGGGGCCGGCCGGCGCCCTCGTTGCCGGGGTTGTCGCCGCTGAGAGGGTCGCCGGGGGCGGAGCTTTGTTGCAAGGGGGGCAGGGGGGTAATCAACAGGCCGTTGTTGCCGGGGCGCTGACTCAATATCACGTCCACCGCGCCGATTTGTCCCGAGGCGCCCGCTGCCGCGAGGTTCCACCTCGTGCCGTTTATCCTTCGGGTTTTACCCGATTGTACTGTGCCTGTCGGGTTGAAACCCGGCTGATAGGCGGCACGAGATTTGAATCTCGCGCCAGCGCCCGCGTGTTTTGTTTTTGGTTTTAGAGGTTGTTTTTGGCAACCTCGCGCCAGCGGGGGCCATTTAGAAGTATTCTATTTAACAATAAATTCAGCAGGATTGATAATAACCCGCGCTCCATTTATATCCTCTGCAATTACATTTGAAAACAGGATCCTGTCTCCTCGTAATAGAGAGTTAAACAACTTCTTTTCTTTATTACTAAAAACATTAGAGATTAACGTGATACATTTGGTTAAATTTCCATCCCTGTAGATTGTCAAATTTAATGATTTTATTATGGGTATGACCTGAATATCAAGCGCATTTCCAATTCGGAATCCTTTTTGGGCTTTCAATTCGTTAAGTTCTACCCACCCCCCTTTTTTGCCTGCAAAAATAATTTCAAAAGGCAGATATTCCTTCACCTCTAAGGCCCTCCTGCAAAGAAGGGTTGTATCTAAATTGTCAATACGGAGGAATAGTAACACAATTTGATCCTGGGTCTTAGCTTTGATGGTCAAAGTACAGCCGGATTGCTCTAATTCTGCATCGCTTGCAAATACTACAATCGAATCACAAGGATAATTCTCATGTGCAAAATAGAAAGAAATCGGGATGTTGTAATAAACACTGCGCCCGGATAAATCAAGAGCGCATTGCCCCCATAATACACTTGTGGAGGCAAAAATAAAAACGACTGAAATAATATATATCAGCCTTGATGTTTTAGTTTTTTCTTTGGGGAACTGTAGGCAATAGTTTTTTATCCTCTGCATTTATGACATCTTTTGCATCATTAATTGAGTTAATCGTCCTGATATCGTCATTGTTGAAATACGTTTCGTTTTCAAAGGCATGGCCTTTATCACCCACCAACTTAGCACGTCGGTATATTTGCCCCTCAATTTCGACAGGATCAGACATCGCTTCATAATTATCTTCTGCACTTCCATCTTGCCAATCGCCATAATGAACAGTTTCATGAAGAATCGTACTCACGATGAATAAAAGAGCCGCCTGCATATCGTCAACAGATGCCTCATTTAACTGCCGTACATGAGCCGAACTAATTTGAATTGTACCATCCTTACCTCCTGTATAATAACCAACTGCCCCAAATGGCAAGTTATCAACTACTTCTATTTTAGGGCCTTGCCCATCAGTCATAACGCTAATAATGTCATCTTTTGAGGCAAATTGACCAAATTTCACCAAGCCGGCTACTATTTTTTCATTATCAGCCATCTCTGCTATGTAATTTTGTATATAGTTGGCAAGTAATGGCGAAGCCTTAACTACTGAAGGATCAACGATGTACCTGCCATTTGGATCCACAAGACGTACTGGATTATTAGTTACATAAGCATAAGGTGAAATACTAGCATACTCCTCCGCCAGCGCATCCACCCCAAAAAACCTGCCAATATCACTATCATACAACCGCGCCCCCAGGTTATCCCAGCCCGTTTCGGCGTCTCTTTCTTTGTAGGTGAACAAGAAGCGCGACTTTTCGCAGTTTGACCATTCGCGTAAGATAGCGCCGAAGGGATAGTAGTCTGCTGCGTATTCCAGCACGTAGTGTATGCTATCCGATACGCAATTTATAACGCTGTGGTATACTACCCTGGTATTGCCGAGATGGTCGTAATTGTAATAACTCACCTGGGGCCGGCCATCCCCCTCGTTGCCGGGGTTGTCGCCGCTGAGAGGGTCGCCGGGGGCGGAGCTTTGTTGCAAAGAGGGCAGGGGGGTAATCAACAGGCCGTTGTTGCCGGGGCGCTGACTCAATATCACGTCCACCGCGCCGATCTGTCCCGAGGCGCCGTTGTTGTAGGTCAGGCGGTACAGGTCGGCGGCGCTGCGCACTATCAGGCGTTGTTCCATGACGTAGTCGGCATCAATGCCGCCCAGCTCCCGGTCGAAGACGTAGCGCCGCGAGCCGTCGCAGAAGCGCAGGCGGTATAAGACTATGGGAAATAGCAGGTCGGTGACGCCGGTGTGGGTCATGAGCTGGTCGAGGTCGGCCAGTTCCTGCGGCAAGGCCGCCAGTTCCGCCCCACTGCACAGCGGGGCTACCGGCTCAGCGGGCAGGCAGGGCACACAGGTGGCGTCGGCGCATATTTCACCGATTTCTTCACAATCGATCAATGCGGGCGTTTCCTGGCACTGCACGCTGGATGTCTGTCCGCCCAGCGGCACAGCGCTCAACACGCCGCTTTCTATGGTATACCAACCTTCGGGGGTGACCTGATTGCTCCCGTAGCCCATCGTCACCTGGTAGTCGCGTGTAATGGTCGCATTACAGGTTTGTACCGCATACTACAATTCCCCTATGTAAGCTGAATTAATAATTTTATTAAAGCTTTTTCTTTCATTTGTTAAATCCCGTTTATTGTGATATTTGGCAATATATTTTATTACAACAGCAT
>JAEUUQ010000303.1 GCA_016787505.1 Saprospiraceae bacterium
AAAAACGGAGCTGCTCAACACGCCGCAGGTCGACGATTATTTGTTTCGCGTAAATATCGTAAGCCCCGAGCTATTGACACTGCGCGGGTTTCCCGCCCATGCTTTCCAGGAAAAACTGCACTGGTGGATGATGCGCAATATCACGATGTGCCAAAACACGATAGACCGGGCCAAAGCCGGGGGCTTTAAGCGAGTGGCGGTAATTGTGGGCGCAGGCCACCGTTACCCCATGGCCACGCTTTTCAGCCAGATGCCCGGAGTGAAGCTGGTGAATTTGCTAGATCCCTAAATAGCTCACCCTCCCACCCTCACACACTCTCCCCCTCATTCTCGTTCATCACAAAGCTGAGCGCGCCCGAGGGGCATTTCTTCACTTGCTCGATGATGCGTTCGGTACTTGCGCCTTCGGGTGTTATCCAGGGGCGTTCGGCGGGGTTAAACACTGCTGGAAGGCCGGTGGCGGCCTTCCAGCAGATCGTGCTGTGAATACACATGTGGGGTTTCCACACAATAGTCACCTCGCCGTTGGAATACTTCTTGGTAATTTCTTTCATGGTCAGATATTCATTGGTACTTCCATAAGCAGGATCTCGGCGTTGCTGTCGGCTTTGATATCGATCGTGTCGACATTCCAGATGCCGAAGCCGTCGCGGGCATGGAGGGGCTGGCCTCCGACCGTGACGTCGCCGTTGATCACAAAAGCATAAACGCCGTTGCCTGGGCTTTTTATATGGTATTGGGTAGTAAAATCCTTGTCGAGGGTGCCGAGGTGAAACCAGGCGTTCTGGTGAATCCACACGCCCTCATCGTCGGCGTTGGGCGACAGGATTTGCTGTAGTTTGTTTTTGCGGTCGGCCAGGTTGAGCGTGATCTGGTCGTAGCGCGGCGTCACGTTGCGTTTATTGGGGAACACCCAAATTTGGAGGAACTTCACCAGCTTATCGCGGTTTTTGTTGTATTCGCTGTGGGAGATGCCCGTGCCGGCGCTCATCACCTGTATGTCGCCATTTTTGATCACGGTGGTGTTGCCCATGCTGTCTTTGTGTTCCAGGTCGCCTTCGAGGGGAATGCTGATAATCTCCATATTGTCGTGGGGGTGGGTGCCGAAACCCATGCCGCCTTGCACGGTATCGTCGTTGAGCACGCGCAGCACGCCGAAGTGCATGCGTTCGGGGTTATAATAGTTAGCAAAGCTAAAAGAGTGGTAGCTATTGAGCCAGCCGTGATTGGCGTGGCCGCGGGTATCGGCTTTATGCAATACGCTGTTTGCCATGATTTTAGAATTTGTATTAGGAATGTGATTGAACCCCAGCACATCAAGGGGGCGGAGTTCGTCGATATTGTTGTGAATTACGCTGCCCATAGCGCCCGTAGTGGCAATGACGCCGGCGCCGAGCAGGCTTTTTTTGAGAAAATCTTTTCTGTCCATGATCAAGCGGGTTGTTATACTGCAAAGATGCAGGTTTCGCGAGGGCGAAAACAATAATGTAGATTAAGAAAATATGTGTTAATGCCGTAAACTAAAGCGGATTATTTAACCACAGAGTTAAACGGAGTTTCACAGAGTTCCACAGAGTCAAGATAACGCTCTGTGTCACTCCTTTTTACTCCGTTTAACTCTGTGATGAATAAAAGTCACGAGTGCCGGAACTCCTTGCGCAGCTTACTCAAAAACTCCGGAGTAACGCCGATATACGCAGCGATTTGCTTTTGCGGCAGGTGATTGATAAGCGAGGGGTAGTGCTGGCAAAACATCGCATATCGCTGCTGTGCGCTCAGACTCAAATTATCGAGCACGCGCCGGCGGTTGGCCACCAGCGAATTTTCGGTGATAATGCGAAAAAAGCGCTCAAACTTGGGGCAATCGTGGTACAACTGCTCCTGATCTTTTTTGGAAAGCAACAACACTTCGCTGTCCTCCAACGCATCAATATACAGGCTACCGGGCTGCTGCGAAATCAGGCTATACATATCGGCAATCCACCAGTCGGGCGGCGCAAATTGAAGGATATGCTCAAAGCCGTTTTCATCGAGGTTATAGCTGCGCAGGCATCCTTGAGTGACAAACGCCGAATGCCGGCAAACCTCGTTTTCACGCAGCAGGAACTGCTTTTTCTTCAGCTTCCTACTCGTGAGCAACGAAACAAAACGGGCCTCTTCCTGCGGCTCCAAATGAATGTGCTTGCCGATGTTCTGCAAAATAAGGTCGTAAGGCATGTTTTAATTATTTCGTTTTGTAACTATTTAGGGTAACAGCCTAATCTGAAAATTGCCAACCCAAACCCCTAACCCCTAAAGGGGAACCCCTCAGGTCAACGGGGTTTTCTTGATAGCGGGAAGACTCCCCTTTAGGGGCCGGGGGTGTCAAAAGTAAAGGCCTTTGCGCTTATTTTGGCGTTAAGTTATACCCGCGAAATAATTATTTCATTTAAAAAAAAATACAACGTCAGTTAGCCTCTAATGCAGTCAATTTTAAAAGATTATTTAACCACGGAGTTTCACGGAGTTCACACAGAGTTGCACGGAGTCAAAATCTAGCTCAGTGGAACTCCGTGTGAACTCTGTGAAACTCCGTGGTTAATAAAAAACCAGCCCCCCCGCCCAATTTAACACCAAAATAAAAACCTTCCCCGGCATTTCTTATATTGCCCTAAAAACCGGCATCATGACACGTCTATTGGTATTATTAGCCATAATAACCTTGCAACTCCCTGCCATCGCACAAAAATCCCCGGCCTTCATCGCCGCCGACCTCCACCTCGAATGGGAATTGGTGCAAAACCAATACCAGGACAAAGACCAGACCTTATCCAAACTGCGCCTGCACAATGCCGGCAAGAAAAAGCTCCCCGCCACCGGCTGGGCCTTGTATTTTCACCTCGACAGGGCCATCCAGGCCGAACCGCTGCGCGCCGGCGGCATGGACCTCGAACAAATGGGCGGCGACTGGCGCCGACTGAAACCAAACGCCGGTTTCTCCGGACTGGCCCCCGGCGCCCGCCTCGAACTCGACCTGGTGACCGAAGACTGGCTGATCCACCGCACCGACGCCCCCAAGGGCTTTTACCTCGTCTTCGACGCCGATCCCGGCAAAGGACACAACATCCTTCACACCACCATCGTGCCCCCTACCCGGCCCGATCAACTCAAGCGCTCCAGCGACGACCGGCTGGCATTCGTGACGCCGGAATCGGTCTTTTTGCAAAACGAAAACACCCCCGATATACCCGCCGCCGACTTGCGGCCCGTATTCCCCACGCCCGTAGCGATTACACCCCTGCCTGGCTCTTTCCAGGTAGACCGCCATACGATCATCAGTACTACAGTAGAATTTGAAAAAGAAGCCCGCCTGCTGGCCTCCCAGTGGCGTGCCCTTTTTGGCGCCGAAGCCATGGTGGAAATCCCCAGGGGAGCGCATCTCAAGGGCATTTCACTGCGCAAATCTACCGGCATGACTAACCCCGAGCAGTATAACCTTACCGTATCGGCCGACAAGGGCATCATCATCGAAGCCGCCGACGGCGCGGGTATATTCTACGGCATCCAGTCGCTGAAGACGCTGCTTCCCCCGGATTTGTGGAAACAACCCGCCGAGTCCGTCCAAATCCCCTGCCTCGAAGTGCGCGATGAGCCCCGCTTCGCCTACCGCGGAATGCACGTAGACGTAGCGCGCAATTTCCAGACAAAAGCCGAAATCCTGAAGCTACTCGACGTGATGGCCCTTTACAAACTCAACAAACTCCATTTTCACTTCAGCGACGACGAAGGCTGGCGCATCGAAATCGCCGGACTGCCCGAGCTAACCTCCGTGGGCGGCAACCGCGGCCATACGCTTGACGAAAAAACCTTCCTGCACCCCTCCTACGGCTCCGGCCCCGACGCCGGCCAATTGTATGGTTCGGGATATTACAGCCGCCAGGAATTCATAGAAATACTCCGATACGCCTCGGCCCGCCACATCGAAGTAATCCCCGAAATAGAGCTGCCCGGCCACGCCCGCGCTGCCATCAAAGCCATGGACGCCCGCTACGAGCGCCTCCTGGCCGAAAACAAGCCCGATGAAGCCCGCCAATACCTGCTGCGCGACCTCGAAGACCAGTCGGTATATCGCTCAGTACAGGGCTACAACGACAACGTCGTCTGCGTATGCCAGCCCTCCACCATCGCCTTCATCGAAAAAGTGAGCGACGAACTCCTCTCCATGTACCGCGAAGCCGGCGCCCGGCTTACCACCATACACCTGGGCGGCGACGAAGTGCCCGGAGGCACTTGGGAAAAATCGCCGGCCTGCCTTGCCCTCATGCAAAAAAACAACCTCAAAGAAACCGCCGATCTGTGGTACTACTTCTGGCATAAAATGCAGGGATTACTATCCAGGCGCGGCTTGCTGGTATCGGGATGGGAAGAAATCGGCATGCGCAAGACAAAACTCGACGGCGAAGTGACCTACCTGCCCAACCCCGATTTTGTCGGCAATAATTTCCACGTATACGTGTGGAACAACGTCTTGGGCTGGGGCGCCGAAGACCTGGCCTACCGCATGGCCAACGCCGGCTACAAAGTAGTACTGGCCCCCGTGAGCAACCTCTACTTCGACATGGCCTACCAGAAAGACTGGAACGAACCCGGCTACTACTGGGGCGCCTACACCGACGTCGACAAAGCCTTCTCCTTCGCCCCCTTCGACTACTACAAAACCGCCAAAGAAGACCGGATGGGCAACAAGATAGACCCCTCCGTTTTCAACGGCAAGCAGCGTCTCACCGACTACGGCAAAAGCAACATCGTGGGCATGCAGGGCCTCATCTGGTCGGAGACCCTGCGCGGCGCCGAAACCATCGAATACATGGTCTTCCCCAAGCTACTCGGTCTCGCCGAGCGCGCCTGGAGCCCCGCCCCCGCTTGGGAGACGGAAAAAGACCCCGCCGCTTTTGAAAGCCAATATACGGCCTCCTGGTCCCACTTTGCCAACCAACTCGGCAAACGGGAGCTCCCCCGGCTCGATTTTTTCGCCGGCGGCGTTCACTACCGCATTCCCACGCCCGGCGCGGTGATACGCAATGGCATGCTCTACGCCAATATGCAACTCCCCGGCTTCGATATCCGCTATACTACTGATGGTACTGAACCCGGGCTGCAAAGCGCCCTGTATACCGGCCCGGTGGCGGTGAAGGGCCCCGTGAGGCTCAGGGCTTTTGATACGAGAGGGCGAGGGGGAAGGACGGTGGGGTTTTGAGACTTTGCGACTGTACGACTGTGCGACTGTACGACTGTGCGACTTTTACGACTTTACGACTCGTGCAAGGGGGCGATTTTTGCCGACTGCCGAAAGCCGACTTTGGGACTTTGCGACTGTGCGATCCAAGCCGGTCGTTGAGCGGAGTCGGAACGGGGACTGGGCCTTTTTGAACCGACTGCCGACTGCCATATTGACTTTGTAATGAAAAATACAGAACTTTGTAGATGATGGATTTGCCTTGTGATAAGGTGCAGGTATACAACTAGGTGCAGTGCTTATACGTATCTAAGGTGCGATAACATAATAGATGGCGGTAACAATAAAAAATAAAAACATGTCAGCAGTTTTGATAAGTTTTTCTGGACACAAACTTTCCAACGAAGCATTGGACAAGTTAAAAGAAGAATATGAGGTTATTGAAGAGGTCTTTGTACCATATCTTGATTTTGAGAATGAAATTGAACCTCAATTAGAAAGTATTGCAAATCAAGTTAAATTTAAACTGGATGGGTCTAGAACCGTCACACTGATAGTCCCCGGGCATTCAACTCTATCGGCATTACTCTATGTTTTTGTTTATGGAATAATTGGACACCCTCCTGATTTGCTTCTTCTTCAAGAAGACGACAGCGGCAACTACCTTCCTTACAAGAAATTTAAAGGGCGAGAAATAAAAAAAACTGGAAGGTTGTTGAGGGAAAAATTGATAAAAAGCTAAGATTAACCTAATTTTTATAGTATGATAAAAGGTCTTCTCCCGAATGATTTCTTTGCGAAAAAAGAAGAATGGCTTGACTTATTAAGGGCAAATGCCAACGAAAAGGCTGAACGTTTCTATTTTGTCGAGATAATACCTAAAATTATCCCAATTATCAAACATAAAGTTGGGACAACCCCTCAATATGATGGAATAATCAGCCTTCTGGGGTTCACCCCGGAAACTGTTGTATTAGCCTATAAGTTATTAACTCCTCAAAAATTAGTGATTTTGCATACGCCTGAAACTGAAAAAAACCTTGACACAGTATTAAAATATTCAGGTATTGAAGCAAAAAATTTTTTCCATGAGAGTTTTTTGCATGATGAAGAGCATATTGATGACATTTATTTAGCCTTGCAGAAAGCGATGAGCCGATTTAAAAAAGGAAGTAAGGTGGTAATTGAAATGACTGGGGGTAAGAAAACAATGGGAACTCAATTAGCAATTGCTGCTGGGGTTTTAGAGCAAAAATTAGAGGTAAATATTGATGTTTGTTATATTGATTATGACAAATATATTCAAGAGTTTAGAAAGCCAGAGCCGGAAACCATTAGACTTCTTCTTATCAAAAATCCTTTGGCTGCACCTTACAAAATTTTTGGAAATATTGATGAAAGTAAATTGGACAATAGAGAGTTGGTCGTTAATCCTGTTTTTAAGGAAAGAAATTTTACAACTAACGCAGATTTAACTTTCATTCTAATGCCGTTTACTCTTCAATGGTCTAATAGGCTATGGAGCAAATTAATAAAACCAGTATGTAACCGAGTTGGGTTGAATGCCGTTAGGGCAGACGACCTATCGGGTAAAGAAATTATGGAAGACATATGGAAAGGGATTTTTGAGGCCAAAATAATTATTGCAGATATCACTGGAAGAAATGCTAATGTATTTTACGAGCTCGGAATTACTCACACTTTGGGCAAAGAATTTATTTTGCTTTCCCAAAGCATAGAAGATATCCCATTTGATTTGAATAAATTTCGATTTATTCTTTATGAGGATAACATAGACGGATTCGAAAAGCTTGAACGGGATTTGGAAAAGGTTTTAAGAGAATTAACATAAATACTGAATACCGCCATCTATGCACTACTTTCCATAGCCGACTAAGCGCGGCTACGAAAGCAATGCCGCAGTTGTGCACAAGCAGAAGAAAATAATATGAATTTCAAACAAGCAGTTAAAAAATTTTTAGCCGAAGGTTTTACAAATCGTGCTATTGAAGAATTGACTAAGAATATTAATTTATTAGCGGGATATGGTAATGAAATAATTTTGTTGTCAAATCAGTATCATAAATGGGAAAGAGAATATAGACTTGGATTGGGGCCTGAAAAATCAGAACTCAATAGAATAAATTTCTCTCTACTTGAAATCATTGATAAAATAGAAACACATAATGATATTGATAACAATACTCTTAATAGTGATAATCCTATTAAGTCGATAGAGTATAGTTGCATATACAATAGTAACAAAGATCTAAGCCCTAAAGTCGATTGGACTTTTTTCAATGCTGGAGGATTAAATCGATATCCTAATGCATTGAAGGTTGATAGTAACTCAAGAGAACAGGTGTTTAAAATAAGAGCACATGGAGAAGAAGATTTAGGAATGGAAAAACCAATTAACAGACTAATGGGGTTTGTTGAATTAGATTATATGGCAATAAATTCTTCAAATGGAGATATTAGTAATCTTTTATTTATTTTAATTCCCATGAAGCATAATACAATCGGACAAGTTGGGTACGTGGAAGTGGGAAGTGATAAACAAGATGACCCAGAAAACCCATTTTCTCCATTCCGAAAAAGATTTATCATCCCAAATGAGCATATAGGAGATCATAGATGGCACAGAGTTACAATCGAATTCGATTTTAGATATATTGAAGATGCATTTTATACAATTTTTGCTCCCAGAATAAATGAGGGGGTGAGAAGTAAAGGGGAGGGAGAATTATGGTTTAAAAATATCAAAATTTTTGGATGAAATTACCTGTGCACAACACAGGCTAGGGCGTCCATGCTCCGTACGCCTTTGGCGAAGTACCTACCCTTAAATCTGGCGTTGGTCAACCCCAGTATCGGGTTTCCACCTATGGGGCAGCAGTTCACCGATCTGTTGGATGGGATGATCGGGCAAACGGGCCAGGACGTCGCGCAGCCACTGGAAGGGGTTGACCTGGTGTTTGAGACAGGTACCCAGCAAGGAGTATATCATAGCGGCGCGCTGGGCGGCTTCATGCGAACCGGCGAATATACATAATCCGGCGCAAAGTGGACAGCCATAGCCGGCGCAAAGTGAACAGTAAACACAGGGTCAAAAGCGATCATTTTTCCGGAGCAAACTGAACACTTTTCTCAGGTTGAATTTGGGATTGAATTGACCGCCGATTGCTGATAACACTTTTTCGTCAGCTAAAGCAGACGGTACGGTAGCCGTCACCTCGTCACCTCCTGGGGCGTTCCCCGGCCGTCATCACCAAGGCCTATTCCCGGGTCGTCACCTCGTAAGCTCAGGTATAGCAGTGCGAGCAATAAAACCAGAGTCGAATTGACAATCTTGGCCAAATCCCTTATCTTTAAGGTTAGTCAAAGAAATCTGATAAGCATAATGGACATCGTCAGCCTTGTAAAACAAGAAGTTATCCATATAGACCCGAAAGCGGAAGTTATTTTGTTCGGCTCACGGGCAAGAGAGGATTTCCGCCCGGATTCAGACTGGGATTTTCTGGTGTTACTGGATCGACCGCTAACCCGTGATTTAAAACTACGCATTCTTGACCAATTGTATGACCTGGAACTTCGAACCAATTCGGTAATAAGTACGATCATCCATACAAAAACGGATTGGGAACGGCGTGCCGTCACGCCCATCTATCAGATCATTAAAAAAGAAGGCAAAAGGGCATGAGCTATTCCAAAGAAGAATTGGTTCAGTACAGGATTGAGAAGGAAGAAACCGGCTCCTAAGATCGGCTTCACTTCAATTCTCGCCAGGTGCTGCTTCGACTGCCGGGAAGCCCTCCGTCACCTACTACAAAAAAGCGCCGTAATCATTGGAAACCGAACAAAAGGCCTTACCTGCATCCGCGGAGGCGAAAACCGACCACCAAATGGCTATCCCACAAACCCTACACGCGTCAGCACGGCAACCGTAAATGTCAAATACAATCCCGGTTTAAACACAAAAAATTTTGGAACAATCCATGAAATTGTTTAATTTGCCAAAGAATAATGGAGTTGTTATGACAACAGTACTAAATATCAGCTTGAACGATCTCAATAGCGAGTTCATCAATAGCTTAAAGCAAAAATTTGGTAAGACAACCGAAGTCGAAATCCGGCTTCAGGATAAATCCCCTGCGGATGATTTATTTTCCGAGGATGATTTTTGGCGTGTTATTGACACAATAGATTGGTCAAAAAAAGGTGCGGAAAACAAACTTAAACCCGCGGTAAAGATGCTGGCTGAAATGCCTGTTTCCAGTATGTATATCTTTGCAGATAGGCTTTCGGCAAAGCTTTACTATTTGGATACCAGAGCCCATGCAGAAGCTTATGCAGCCAAAGACCCGGAGCATTTTATCTCTGCAGATGACTTTTTATATGCCCGTTGTGCCGTAGTAGCCGAAGGAAAAGAGTACTACGAAAAAGTACTGAATGACCCTTCTCAAATGCCCAATGAGATTGTTTTTGAGCCATTATTATACCTGGCAGACGACGCTTTTGAAATGAAAATGGGAATTCCATTCAACTATATGCCAACGTATAATTACGAGACCCAAAGCAATAAAGCAGGCTGGCAAATCGACTAAATTTATGGCGCACAAAAATTTGGACGATAGCGAAGAACTGCATCATCTGTATGAAATAGTGGACAAAGTTGACTATGACACTTTCAAGTACGGGATTAGCAGTGATCCTATAAGCAAAAAGGATGGGATGTCGAAAAGAATGCGTGTACAGTTACGTTTTGCCAACCTAATCGATAACTGGGCCAGGTTCTTCACCCGGATTTTAATTCGCGATATCCCCGGGCGACGAGAAGCAAAACGTATTGAGAGTGAATATATCAAAGCATATAAGGAAAAAAATGGAAGGAAGCCCAGAGGAAATTTAAAGGATTGATAGCCTTGTAATCAAATATACTTCAAATAATCGCTTCCCGAAAATTACTCCTAGGCGTCACGTCAGACTGTGCAACAAGGCGCCGAACGTAGTCTGACTTTGCGACCGACCGCACGATTGCCGCTAACACCTTTTCGTCAGCTAAAGCAGACGGTACGTTAGCCGTCACCTTGTCACCTCCTGGGGCGTTCCCCAGCCGTCACCACCAAGGCCTATTCCGAGGTCGTCACCTCAAAAATGCTCTTAGCTGAATTTAGCAATTTCATCCGCCAACTTTTCGATTTCTTTCTCAGGCAGGCGGGTATTCCGGGGCAGGTCATCATACCAACCGGTCGAGCTTAACGCGCATTTCGCTCACAGTCAGGTTGCGAAGCGTTGCGGCCTGATTGATAGTGATGATACCCTCCGCCAGGGCTCTGTAAAGTAATTGATTGAAACGATGAGCTTTTTCTTCTCCTTTAAAATCACCGGGTTCTTCAAGATGGTATTGCCTTTTGCGATAACCTTGATGGAGTTTGGCATAAACGTAATCATTGATAATTTCCAGGTTTTTAGCCCGGGCAAACATGGCGGCAATAGAAATTCCCCAATATGCTTTGAGGAGGATCAATTCGGGCAAGTAAAAGTGAAACCGATGTTGGCTCATCGCTTCCCTGGCTTGCGCTGCCGGCAATAATACGGCGCCGGCAAAGGCGTGGCAAAGGCGTTCTTTTTCATCTTCGCTCATCTCCGCTGGAAAAATTAAGAGATGGTGCGCCAATTCGTGCAGGACGGTAAACCGAATGCGGCACACATCCTTAAATCTGTTAACCGCAATAACTCTAATATCACCGGCAAAAGCTTTCATACCGTCGAAATCATGCTCGGCATTTACTTCGACGACTTTATAACCGTTATCTTCAAGCATGGCCATTACATTGGGAATAGGATCGTTGCCCAATCCCCATTGGCTGCGTAGTGCTTCAGCGGCATTTTCTGCGTCTTGTTTATTATGTATGACATGGAAATGATCGAACCGGCGCAAGGGTTTTACGTCATTTACCATCCGCTCAAGGGTGAGGTATCTGCTAAGCATGTCAATACAGCGTTCTATAACCGCTTGTTCTTCAACAGAAGATAGCCGTTTGCGCTTCCTGAATTCGATGCCGCTTAATTGTACGGAAACTTCAGGTTCCATGAAAAAGAAATCCACCGGCACTTGTAATGCCCTGGATAGCGCTATCAGGGTCTGGCTATTGGGATAGGTAAGCCCTTGCTCGTATTTGTGCAAGGCCTGCCGGCTGATTATCCCATCTAATTGTTCTGCGAGACCCTGCAGTGATAAGCCCGCCATCCTGCGGGCCACCATGAGTCGATTGCCAAATAAAGCGGACATATTTTCAAGTGAGTTGACAAATGTTTGTACGGTGAATGTTGATTTAGTGTTTGTGGTTACAAAAATACAAAAAATAATGAATTTGTCAACTGTTATTTATCCGTTTTTGTGTGGCTGCTAGTGGCGCGAAATACATTTGACGCTTGATATTAGCCTCTTGCGAACAAAAAAGCCTTGACTGCAGAAGCAGAGGCGAGAACCGACAGTGAGACTATGCGACTGTGCGACTTTTTAATACTGACTGCCGATAGCCGACTGCCGACTGCTGACACCAGGCATTCACTCCCGCCCCATCTCAAAAACTAACTCCGGCAGCACCACCTTGTACTCTTGCGCTTGTTCCTGGTCCTTCCAATACACTATGAAGTTGACCCGCGCTTCGGTCAAAACGTATCCTGATGCACGGTGGGCGGAGATTTGCTCCTGAAATTTTTTCGAAAACTTCAGGAGCAGACTCCCGCTTTGATCCGCCAGCCCTTCGGCATGAATTTGCAGATCTTGCCCGCTCGTCAGGGCCGCCAAACGATGTTGAACAAAGGCGAAAAAGCCGAGATTAACATCTTTATGTGTGAGTTGGACGGCAATTTTGGACGGCGGCAGCCAGGTCTCTGTGTTTTCAATGCGTTGTACGCCGGGTAATTGGATATGATTGAAAAAACGCCCGTTGGTATGAATGTCCAAACGACTTTTGGCACGGGTGATGGCTACGTACATCTGGCGTTTGGCCTCGTCGGAGTCAGCGTTGAAGCCGTCGAGCATCAGGAAGACATGGCCAAATTCGCGGCCTTTGGCCTTGTGTATCGTCGAAACAAATATCGTGTCGCCCTCCTGCCGATAGAAATCCTCGATTTTTGACTCCTGTACAAGCAATTGAAAATCAGACCAATATTTTATTTTGGGGTTGATTTCCTGAAAGTCTTTGACTAAATTCAGTACGATTTCGAATTTCGGGCTGGACCCGAATTTCTCATACACCGCGCGCTTGGCCTTGTCCCAGTCTTCCGGCGCGATGCTGACCGAGTGGGGCGCCAAGGCATCCATAAAAAACCGCACTTCCAGTAGATTTTGCAGTGGGAAGCCGTCGTTGCTCTGAATGAGTTTGGCGGGCCTGCCGTGTTGGAGCAGCAGTCCGGTGATTTGGGCGGCCTCTTCGTTGGTTTTGGTCAGCACGCAGGTTGTACCGCTAAGATCGGTGGCGAGCAGGTCGCGCACTAAGGGTTCGATAAGATGCCGGCTTTGGTAGCACACCAACTTCACCTGGCCTGCCTTTGTTTGACATGAATTTATTTCATTGGTTTTCAGGCGCTTGGAAATTGTTTTGACAAAAGCATTGGCAAAGGCGACGATTTGGGGGCTGCTCCGGAAATTAGTCGTCAGTTCGTATTTCGCGGCCTGCCGGCGTTCAATGAGTTCAAGCAAATAGCGGGAATCGGCGCCTCGGAACGCGAATATGTTTTGGTCGTCGTCGCCCACGGCAATCACGCGTAAGCCCTCATTTTTTTCCATTAACATGTTGACCAACGCAAATTCATCGGCGTTCATGTCCTGCGCCTCGTCAATGACCAGAACCGTTTTGGTAATTCGGTTGGGTTCGATTTCGCCGTTTCGGATTTTTTCTACGGTGTTCTGGAGGATGCTGTCCGATTTTTCAAGGCTGCCGATGCGTCCCAACAGGTCGAAACAATACGAATGAAAGGTTTTCATTTCCACAAAATAGGCTGCGTTGCCGATGAGCGCGATCAGGCGTTTTTTAAACTCCGTGGCTGCCGACCGCGAAAAGGTGAGCATTAGCAATTGCTCGTGTTTCACATCTTCCATTAGCAGGAGCGCGGCGAGTTTATGGGTCAGCACCTTGGTTTTGCCACTGCCCGGCCCGGCGGCCACCACAAGATGCGGGCTGTGTTTGTCGTCGATGATTTGGCGCTGCGCCTCAGAGAGGGATTCAAACAATTGGCGGTATTTGGCCGGCGTGATGTTTCGCTTGATTTCTGCGCCTCGCGTTCCGGGAAAATATTTTCCCAAAAAAGAGGAGTAGTTCAACTGAAAATAGTCGTCTACAAAGCGCAGCGCACCCACATAGTCATGCACCATTTTTTTGGCATACTCTCCTACGATGTGGATTTGTTGCACCTTGTTTTCGTAAAACTGATTGAGTTTTTGATAGTCTTCGTTTTTGTATTGGATTTTGTTGTTTTCTTCCAAACGCTCGATGTGCAATCGGTTGTAAACTACCATAAAACCGCCCTCGATTTTCAGGGCCTCGATTCTGGAAAGGTAAAAAAGCGCGTCTTCGACGGCATCCGCTGTGGTTTTCTGTTGAAACAGGCCGGATTGGCGCTCGAAATTTTCTTTTAATTCCAGCACTGAAAATTCCACCAGTACTTCCTCTCCTTGCCCGCTTTCGTCATTGGTCGTTTTGCTTTTTTTATACAAAAACTCAATTACCGAACACGCCAGTTCGTGCCGTTTTTCCAATTTTTCGCGCAAATTTCTGGAGGAATCCTTGGCTTGCACTACGATAATTTGGTTCGCAAAATCGCGAGATGCGCGTTTTATCCAGTGTTTTATGGCCCAAAAATTAAGCACCGTTTTGAGTCGTTGCGGCGAAACGCCGGTGCACCCTGCGGCTTCGGCGGCTTCGTTGAGGGCTTTGAGCGAAAAGTCCTGCTCGGTCTCGTCCAATTGGGTGAGCAAAAACCGTTCGATTTGATAGTAGGTTTCTACCACGGCGAGCGAGCGGTTTTTTTGTTCGCCGCGTTTGATAAAAGCCGTCAGGTCTTTGGCGTCGGCGAGGATTTTGTCCTCCCGCAACAGGTTGATGATTTGGATGACCTCTTCTTTGACGATTCCCAGGTGGTCGCTGATGTAATCTATGCGCGATTCGGCGGCTTCGCTGTCGATAGCCTGTGCTTTGCGCTTACTGGAAAATAGTTTTTTGACGATTCGGATGGCGTTTACTTTTTGGCGGTCGTGGTCGAAGCGGGCAGATTGTTCGATTTTTTTAATGGCCTCTTGCGCTGTTTTGGTCAGGATGCTGTTCGCGTAAATGCGGGGCATATTCTGCCCGCGTCGCAGGTAGCCGGCGTCTTCGAGCGCGGCAATGGCGGTGGTTACGCGGGTTTCGATTTCAGAGACGCTGTCGTCCCAGCCCGCTTTACGGGCGATCTCGAGCGGCGAATTGGAAACGCTCGTGCGGTATCTGGTGATAAATTTGATGGCGTTCCAGATTTGTTTGATTTCCTGGATGTTGAGTTTGGTCTGGTTCAGGAGGATAAAATGTTTGCTCAAATCTTCCTCGTTGTACAATACATAGCACTCGGCCTCAATTTTTTCGTCGCGCCCGGCCCGCCCGGCTTCTTGCACATAGTTTTCCAAAGAATCGGAAATGTCGAAATGGATGACCAGGCCCACGTCTTTTTTGTCCACGCCCATGCCAAAGGCGGAGGTGGCCACCATAATTTGCACGTCGCCGGCAATGAAGGCATTCTGGTTTTCGATTTTTTCCGTAGCCTCCATTTTGCCGTGAAAAGCGCGGGCGTTGAATCCGTCGGCCCGCAGCCGCTCGGAAAGTTCGGTCGCTTTGCGCGTACGCGAGACATAGACGATGGTCGGGCAGTTTTTATCGTCAATAAGGTTTCGGAGGGCGTTGTACTTGTCTTCGTCGCCTTCTTTTTCAAAGACTTTGTAGTGAAGGTTGCTTCGGGCGGCGGAGGCCTGAAAAACTTCGAGTTCAAGGTTCAATTTTTCCCAAAAATAAGCGCGAATGTCTTCAATGACCTTCTGTTTGGCGGTCGCCGTGAAGCAGGAGACGGGGATGGGGTCGGCGAGGTTTTTCTTTTCCTGGAGGTTTTTGATAAAATCGGCAATGTAGAGATAGTCCACCCGAAAATCCTGTCCCCAGGCGGAAAAGCAGTGTGCCTCGTCAATAACGAAGCGGGCGATTTTGCGGCCCAGCAGCAAGCGTTCGATGGTTTTGGAACGCAAAGATTCGGGCGAGATATACAGCAGTGCGGCCGAGCCGTCCGCTACACGCTCTAAGGATTTGGCGCGTTCGATGGGATCGAGCAGGCCATTGATGGTGACCGCCTCGGTGATACCCGCCCGTTCGAGGTTGTCCACCTGGTCTTTCATCAGCGATTGCAGGGGTGAGATAACGACGGTCAGGGCTTTCATACTCTGGCCGTTCATCAGGGCGGGCACCTGGAAGGTGATGGACTTGCCGCCACCCGTCGGAAAAATGGCCAGCAGGGATCGGTGTTGGACGGCCGCACGGACGGCTTTTTCTTGCAAAGGTTCTCCTTCGTAGGTTCGGTAGCCCTCAAAACCAAAAAACTGTTTCAAGCCTTTGAAAATGTCAAGGTGTTGACGGCAGTACAAACAACCCTCCAGACAGGGTTTGCTGCGCAAATTAGCCGTGACGCGCTCGACTTCCGGATAATTCCTCAGCACCCAGGGTGGCGTAACGGAATAACGGTGCCGGCAATTGATGATGGCCAAAGCATAGGCCAATTCGATAGGATTTTCATACACTAATCGGGCTATATCTGCTTTTTCACAAATGTCGGTGCGAAATTTTTGAAAAATCAATGAGGCAAGGCCCTTATTTTCAGGATGAAAACCCAGGTATTTAAAAAAGGCGGAAAACGCCGCTTGCTCCTGAAGCAACCCGTAAAAAATGATTTTCAAGTCGGGATCGAGGCGCGAAAATGTCGCTACTTCATCATAAAACAAGTCACGCGCTTTAAGGGCATCGTTGAGTGGGTTGTTGACGGCATCGGTTTGGAGTTTGTCATCCTTGACCAGGGCGTGATAGGGCTTCTGAGGGAAAAGCAGGGGCGACCACGGCAGGGTATCAATAGCGTTTTCGAGCGGAATGCCCGCTGCGGCAAGCGCCGGGCGGACGAATTTTATATCATGCTGAAAAATGTTGTGACCGCAAACAAAATCCACTCCTTGTAGAAACAAAGCAAATCGCTCAAGCGAAGCATCGTGAAACTGCCTGCCATCGTCCAGGCAGCCGCCGATGTCGTATATTTTTTTGCCGTTGCGGTCTGTTTCGATATCAAAAAAGGCAATGGAGGTCATACGCTTTCAATTCAGTAGCTTGCTAAGTTACGAACGAGCTTCCAATTTAGCTTTTTTTGGGTAAAAAACAGACTATGCGGCTGTACGGCCGACTTTTTAGGAACGGCCGCCGACCGCCGACCGCCGGTTGCCGCTAACACCTTTTCGTCAGCTAAAGCAGACGGTACGTTAGCCGTCTGTCACCTCGTCACCTCCTGGGGCGTTCCCCGGCCGTCACCACCAGGGTCTATTCCCGGGTCGTCACCTCGTATCCCTACGGCGAACCCCACCTCGCACTAGCAGCACATCGGGCTTAGCATTAGGCTCGCCACAGCGCCGCGAGGCGGAGAGATGTACCCGCTAATCATAGGAGTATTGAACGATAACCATAAAACCGCTATCTTTGGATAAAAATGGCGATATGGATCTGTTGATTAAGGAAGAAATCCTGGAAAAAGCGGAAATAACTGCAGAAGAACTGATCATTGAGATAGCGGTTCATCTCTATGATATCGGCAGATTATCCATGGGGCAAGCAAGAAATCTGGCCCAACTCGATCAAATATCTTTTCAGAAAGAGTTGGCCAAGCGCGATGTCTATATACAATATGACATAAAAGATTTGGAAACGGATCTGGAAAACCTGCGAAAATTAAAGGGGCGAAAAGCATCTTGACTTTTCTGGAAGTTAATATGATGTCTAACAACGGATATCCCAATTTCAATTGCCGAACTAAAGGGTATGATTGTAGTAAGTGATACTTCGGTAATAACAAACCTGGTCCAAATCGATCAATTAACTTTACTGAAGGATCTCTTCGGCAATATAGTTATTCCTCAAAAGGTATACGATGAACTAACAAAAGTACCAAAACAAATCGAGCTCATTGAAAGACTCAATTGGATTGAAGTTAAACAGATTTCGGATAGTTCGCATTTTGATAACCTATTAAAAACCTTGGATGCCGGAGAGGCCGAAGCCATAGTATTAGCTATTGAATTGGAGGCAGACGCACTGTTGATTGATGAAAAGAAAGGTAGGAAAATCGCCCAGGAACATGGAATAATCATCACTGGATTATTAGGCATTTTGATTATTGCGAAAGCAGAGAATTTAATAAGCGAAGTAAAACCGATTCTTGACAAACTGATTTTTGAAACAGGTTTCAGAATCAACCCCAAATTATATCAAGATATATTAAAAAAAGTTGACGAGTAGACTACACTGTACCTAGTGGTGCAAAATACATTTGACGCTTGATATCGAACAAAAAAGCCATTGCTGCATGTGAAGAGGCGAAACCGCGACTATCCGACCGACTGCTGATTGCCGACCGCCGGTTAACCCAGGAGTCAAGCGCCACCTGAAAGAGAATAAGAACAATTGAATCATTTCTCGGGGAAAATTGTTATATTGAAGTTGATTTAACCAAGAAAGCGTATGGAGGCATTAGAAAGACCGTTGTCCAATCTTCAACTCGAGCTGCTCAAAGCCTTTTCCCATCAATTGAGCGAAGCAGACCTATTGCAGGTAAAGGCCATGCTTGCTGCCTTCTTTGCAGAGAAATCTATTGAAGCGGCTAATAAAGTATGGGATGAACAAGGCTGGAATCAAGAAAAAGTAGATACCCT
>JAEUUQ010000322.1 GCA_016787505.1 Saprospiraceae bacterium
GACCTCTCCGAACAACGCGCCGCAGAAAGTCGCATTATCAAACTGAATGCCGAACTCGAACAACGCGTGGAGATGCGCACCGAAGAACTCGCCAACGCGGTGAACCAACTGCTCAAGATTAACAAAAAACTGGAACGCGAAATCAGGGAACGAGAAGCCGCCGAAATGCTGATTAAGGAAAATGAAACAAGGCTCAAAGAGGCGCTTCAAAGAGAAAAAGAACTCAGCGAACTCAAGTCGCGTTTTGTGTCAATGGCCTCTCACGAATTTCGCACCCCCCTCAGCACGATCCTCTCTTCTGCCGACCTCATAGAAGCCTATGTAGCCGGCGAACAACAACCCAAACGCGAAAAACACGTCAAACGCGTCAAATCGGCAGTGGCCACGCTTACCGGTATACTCAACGATTTTCTATCACTCAGCAGATTGGAGGAAGGCCAAATCGTTACTGAACCCGTACATTTTCAACTCCATAGTTTTTGCGACGAAATCACCGACGAAATTCACAGCCTGCTCAAACCCGGCCAGCGTATCGTACACCTCATCCCGAAAGAACCTGTGACTTTGTTTTTGGATAAAAAATTTCTTAAAAATATTTTTTTCAACCTCTTGTCTAACGCTATTAAATACTCCAATGCCGACCTGCCAATCGAATGCGAAACCACGCTGAAAGAAGACAAACTCTGTATTCGCATCACCGACCAGGGCATCGGCATCCCCGAAGAAGAACAACAACACCTCTTTACCCGGTTTTTCCGCGCCCATAATGTGGAGAATATACAGGGTACCGGCCTCGGCCTCAATATCGTGAAGCGCTACGTAGAACTCATGAAGGGAGCTATTTCTTTTGAAAGCGAATTGAGCAAAGGCACCACTTTCTTTGTGGAAATTCCGCTAGTGCCGGAAAAAAACGATCTTTGACCCGCACATCCCCCGAAAAAGCGTGGCGGGTGCTACTTTTTTATTAATTTAGCCCTATTGACCTTATTGACCATTAGTCAGTTGCGCACATGAAGAAAATACTCGTTATAGAAGACAATGCCGACGTAAGGGAAAACCTGGAAGAAATTCTCGAATTATCCGGCTATGATGTCCTGCTCGCAGAAGATGGCACGGTAGGCGTGGAAAAAGCGCTCAAAGAAATGCCCGACCTCATCCTGTGTGATGTGATGATGCCCAAACTTGACGGCTACGGCGTACTCAATATCCTGAGCAAAAAAAGCCAGACTTCTAATATTCCCTTTATTTTTCTTACCGCTAAAGCGGAAAAAACGGATTTCCGCAGGGGCATGAATCTCGGCGCCGACGACTATATCACAAAGCCTTTTTATAAAGACGAATTACTGTCGGTAATCGAAACCCGCCTGCGCAAAAGCGAACTGGTGCGCAAGCAGTTTGATCGCACCGAACAGGGCCTCAGCGCTTTTATCAACGACGCCCGCGGCTACGAAGAATTGCGCAAGCTGTCGAGCGAGCGCAAGACGAAAAATCTCAAAAAACGCGAGATGCTCTTCGAAGAAGGCGATTACCCGCGGTATATTTATTTTGTAAAAGGCGGCAATGTCAAGGTTTTTAAAACCAACGAAGACGGCAAAGAGTATATCATCACTATTGCCGGCCCTGGTGATTTTTTGGGTTACGTGGACCTCATCAAGGAAAGCCGCCACACCGAATCGGCAGCAGCCCTCGAAGAGGCCGAGGTGAGCCTCATCCCCAAAGAAGATTTTATCGCCCTGCTTTACGCCAACCGCGACGTATCGTCGCAGCTTATCAAGATGCTGGCTAATAATATCGCTGAAAAAGAAGAACAACTCCTCCATCTGGCCTATAACTCGGTGCGCAAACGCGTGGCCGACGCCGTACTGCTGCTCGCCGAAAAAACGGACTCCGGCGATATCAATATTCTGCGCGACGACCTGGCCCGCATTGTGGGCACCGCCAAGGAAAGTGTGATCCGCATGCTCACCGAATTTAAGGAAGACGGCTATATCGATATAAAAGAGGGCATTATCGTAGTGAAAAACCGCGATAAGCTCCGAAATATGCCCGGATGAGCAAATTTCGGATTTCGAATTTCGGATTGCGGATTGATCAAGGAAAAATCCGAAATCCGCAATCCGCAATCCGAAATCCAATATCATCCTTTTAGTAACTTCCAGCTCACCTTTTCTCCCGTTACCACATTCTCATTGCCGAAGATGAGCGATGCCAGGTAAAGCGCCAGTAATCCGTATAGCAAGGCAAAAAACACCACCAATCCCATTGCGGGCAGGCTGAACGCGCCTTTGAAGATGGCGCCGATGGCCAGACAAATATTAAGCACGGGTACCAGCGCGGTAGTCATCGTAAGCTCCATGCCCGGCATTTGGGCCATCACGGCGGGGATGAGCACCAGCATCATGAGGGGCGACACATAGCTCTGCGATTCTTTGTACGAATTGGCCAGCAGCGATACCGCCATGCTGAGTGCCGCCAGGAAAACCGTAGACAAAACGATGAGCGTGATCATCCATACCCAGCCTTGCGCACTGATGGCCAGCGAAATGGCGCTCACATTGCCGCCCATAATTTTGGCTTGCAACAATACGGCAAATACCAGACTGAAAAGGTTCATCAGGGCGGAGGCGAGGCCTACGCAGGCTACCGCCAGGAATTTACCCGCGATGATCTCCCGCACGTTTACCGGCGTAGTAAATAGCGTTTGCAGGGTGCGCCGCTCTTTTTCGCCGGCGGTGATGTCGATGGCGATGTATATACAACCGGTGAAGATGAATAACATCAGCAGCATAGGCGCGTAGGCGCCCAGAACTTTACCAATGTGTTGGCTTGGTTTGGCCAGGTCTTCTTCCTGTATCAACAGGGGCTGGGCGAAGGTGGGCGGCAATTTTACGCCCTGCAGGCGCTCTTCGAGCAGCGACTGGTTGAGTTTGTTGAGCAAGCCGGTTATGGATTGCTTACGACCGTCGAGAAGGTCTTTTGAGAAATCGCCCGCGATGCGCAGGATCACCGACTCGTTGGCGGCCAGCCCAGCGGCGTAATCGCCGTCTACCCGAATGCCGATGGTTGTTTTTTCTTCGGCCAATGCCTGGCTATCAAATGCCTGTACTTTGATCACAAATGAGGGGTCGCTGCCGATCAGCGCGGGCACCGGCGTCTGCTCCAGTGCCGGGTCGATGAGCACGGTTACTTTTTCCTGCTGCATCTTGCCGGCCTGGCTCTGCCCCACCTTGCCAATGAGGAAAAACAGCGCCGGATACAGGAAAAACGGCAGCAAAATGACGAGGTACAAGGTGCGCTTGTCGCGCAAAACCTCGAGGATTTCCTTGCGGAATATGGTGTTGATGATGGAGGTACGCATGAGTTGTGGGTTGTGGGTTGTAGGTTATGGGTTCACTCACAACCCATAACTCACAACCAATTATCTAACCATTTCAAAAAACGCATCGGCCAGCCGGGTCTGATTGGTGGCGGCGAGGGCCGAATCTATATCGCCGTGGTGTTGGAGGCGACCTTTGTGGATAATCACCACGCGGTCGCACAGGCGCTCCACTTCGTCGAGGTGGTGCGTGGAAAAGATCACGGCTTTGCCGTTCTCCTTGGCCATACGGCGGATGAATTGCAGGATAAACTCACTGGCCATAATATCCAAGCCGGTGGTGGGCTCGTCGAGGACGACCACTGCGGGGTCATGCACCAGGGTGCGGGCGATAGACACGCGTTGTTTTTGCCCCGTAGACAATTTTTCGCAGTGTTTGTCTTTAAACTCGCCGATGCCGAAGGCCTCCACGAGTTCGTCGATGCGACGCCGGAGTTCGGGCTGGGGCACCTCGTAGAGTTGACCGAAGTAGGCGAGGAGTTCTACGGGGGTAAGGCGCCGGTACAAATCCATGTCGCCGGTGAGGAAGCCGAGGGCGCGGCGCGCGAGTTGGGGTTCTTTTTGCACCGAGTGTTGGTTGATAAAGGCTTCGCCGGCGGTGGGGGCGAGTAGTCCGGCCAGCATGCGCAGCGTGGTGGTCTTGCCGGCGCCGTTGGGGCCGAGCAGTCCCACGATTTCGCCGGGGTGCACTTCAAAACTGACCTCTTGCACGGCATGTACCTCGCCAAAGCGTTTTCCCAGATTGCGGGCTTCTATTGATGCAGGCATACGTGATTGTTTTTTTATGGGTTAGTAGAGGGTAGGGGGGATTTCTTACGGGAAGGTTTGCTTTTTTCCATGAATACAAGATAATATCCGATTATTTGCAACACAAATTCGACAAATAAACTTATCCCACACTAACTTCGCATAAAAAGCCCCCATTGTGGAGCAGCAGTTTAAAGAGTTAATAGACCGCCACAACGGTATTTTGTACAAAATAGCCCGTTCGTACGCGCCGGAGCAGGAAGACATGCGCGACTTGTACCAGGAGATGCTGGTACAGGTATGGCGTGCGCTGCCCGATTTCAGGGGGGAATCGCAGGCCTCTACCTGGCTGTACCGCATT
>JAEUUQ010000342.1 GCA_016787505.1 Saprospiraceae bacterium
GCCACTATGGCCCGTATGAAAGGCGCTTCGCTGGAGTTTAAGCCGGAAGGAGAACTGGTCATCAAGCTGAGAGACGGCAGTGAAACGATCGGCGGCTGGAAAATCAGCGGCGATGGCAAAGAGCTGTTTATGGCTACTACCAAAATGCAATCTGATGGCAATCCCATCCTCGAATTTACTTCTGACAGGATTATTCTGGCCTCTACCAAGCAAAGAGGCATGATTTTTCCCAAAATCCTGATCCCCTTCAACCCCGACGCAACGAATACCACTCCTCCTCAACCCGCTGCACAGGATACGGTGCAGTAGGTTTAATTTGCTGATTTGCTGATTTGCTAATGTGCTAATAGTTAATTAATTAAAAACAATCAGCACATTAGCACATTAGCACATTAGCACATCAGCACATCAGCACATCAGCACATTAGCACATCACTTTTCACTAATTCATCACAAACTTTTTACATCTACTTCACACGTACTTGCCAACTTGCGCCATGTTTCGGAACACATAGCAATACAGCATGAAAAGGGAAGTAGATATCGTAGTCATTTCAGACGTACACCTGGGCACTTACGGTTGCCATGCCAAAGAATTGCTCAACTACCTCAATAGTATTAAACCAGCGACGCTAATCCTCAATGGTGATTTTATTGATATGTGGCAATTCCGAAAGCGTTATTTTCCCAAGGACCATTTGAAAGTGATTCACCGTATTTTGCGCTTATCCGCCAAGGGCACCAAGGTATACTACATCACCGGAAATCACGATGACAGGCTGCGGCGCTATTCCGATTTCAGCTCGGGGAATATCCATCTGCGGGATAAGTTGTTACTCCAACTCAAGGGCAAAAAGTATTGGATTTTTCACGGCGATATCTTTGATGTTTTTATCAAATACTCTCCGCTGATTGCCAAGTTCGGCAGTAAAGGCTACGACTGGCTTATATTGATAAACCGCTGGATCAACGCGGTGCGCATAGCCATGGGGTTGTCGCGTTTGTCGTTGGCCCAAAAAATTAAATATGGGGTCAAAGAGGCTGTAAAGTTTATCAGCGATTTTGAAGATACGGCTATCCGGCTGGCTGCCGAACAAGAATACGATTGTGTAATTTGTGGACATATCCACCGACCGCAAATCCGAAAAGTAGATGTAAACGGCCATACGATAACCTATCTCAATTCGGGCGATTGGGTGGAAAATCTTACGGCACTGGAATACAATTGGGACAAATGGACGCTTTATCATTACGATGAAAGCGAATTTCAACCGGTAAATGCAAAACTCCGGGTAAAAGAACAATTGTCAAAAGAAGAAGCCCAGGAAGAACCGGTTTTGTCGACTGTTGAATTGTTCAAACATATCGTTACGGCTCATCACTTACCCAATAGCACGGAACAGATTTGATGAAAGCATGGTTTTGCGCCAGGCCAGGAAACCGGAAATACACAGTAACAGGTATACCACATACAATCCTGAAGTAAAATAGAGCCCCTTGAGCAGGTATATAGGTATGGCCACCAGGTCGACAATGATCCAGATAATCCAGTTGTCTATTTTCTTTTGGGTGAGCAAATATTGCGCCAACAAGCTGGCAACGGTAATGAAAGCGTCGAAATAGGCAAAATCCGCGTTGGTATATGTTCTCATCACATACCCCCAGCCTGAGGCGCCAAGTATTATCGTTCCCGTCAATAAGGCCAATTGGTTAGCCGACAATCTGCCTATGACAATTTCTTCCTTTTCTTCTTTCCTTCTCGCCCAGTTGTACCAGCCAAAACAATTCAACACAATGTAAAATACGTGCAGGATGGCATCCGAATACAGCCTGGTAGCGTAAAAAATGTACACATAAAGGGCTACGGTGAGTATCCCGAACGGCCATGCTATAATCTTTTCACGGGTCAGCAGGAATACATGAATCAATCCACTCGCGGTGGCGACGATTTCGAGAACTGTCATCAGGTTAGTTTCCATGGCATTTATTCCTGGCGCCATTGTGCACTTGGCAGGCGCCGCTTGCTTAATGGGGTAAATGTAATTATTTTTTAAATGAAATATAATTTTGTGTTTTTGCGTGTTGTCCTTCTTGTTTGTGTATCTATTGGGTCAATGACATAAAAAAAATTCGATAAATATGTACAAAATGGATAATTGTACTATATTTGATTAATAGATGTTTATACATCAGTTTCAAACAAAACATTTACCAACTAAAACAACAGTATATGAACGCTCTTCACAATTTAGGTAAGTACCTGTTTGCTCTCCCTTTTGCCGTTTTTGGCGTTTTGCATTTGATGAATGCCAATGCGATGGCCGGCCTTGCTTATGGCCAGGCGTGGCTGGTTTACCTCACCGGAGCTTGTCTTATCGCTGCTGCTGCAAGCATGCTGCTGGGCAAATACGACAAGCTGGCTTCTACATTGCTTGGCATTATGATGCTGGTATTTGTATTTGCGATTCACCTCAAACCCGCAATGGCAGGTGACATGGGGCAATTGCTGAAGGATACGATGCTGGCCGGCGGCGCCTGGATTTATGCCAAATACGTAGCCACCGATAATTCGGTTATCGGATAATTTGATATACGCGTAGAGACGCAAAATTTTGCGTCTCTACGCTTGGTTTCTCTCCGCAAAGTCCTTTGCAAAATAAGTGAGAATCACATCCGCGCCTGCCCTCCTGATGCTCAGCAGGGTCTCCGGCATAGCCTTTTCGTAGTCGAGCCAGCCGTTGCGGCAGGCGGCCAATAACATCGCACATTCACCGCTTACATGGTAGGCGGCAACAGGCAAAGAGGTATGCTGTTTTATGCCGGCAATCACATCGAGATAATGAAGCGCGGGTTTTACCATCAGCATATCGGCGCCCTCCAGGGTGTCGAGTTCTGCTTCAATGAGCGCTTCGCGCCGGTTGGCGGGGTTCATCTGGTAGGTTTTTTTGTCTTTGGGAATGCCGGTCTCGTCGCGCGGCGCCGAGTCGAGCGCATCGCGGAAAGGACCGTAAAAAGCGCTGGCGTATTTGGCGGTATAAGATAAGATTCCGGTGTTAAGGTATCCGGCGGTATCCAGGGCCCGGCGCAGCGCTGCCACCCTGCCGTCCATCATATCCGAAGGCCCCAGCATATCGAAGCCGGCTTCAGCCTGGGCTACTCCCATGCGTGCCAGGATGGGCAAGGTAGCTTCGTTGTCGATTTGCCCGTACTGCACAAGGCCGTCGTGGCCATCCACGCTATAAGGATCCATCGCTACGTCGCTGATGAGGCAGCATTCGGGGAAACGCTGTTTGATGGCGCGGGCCGCCTGCAGGTAAAAGTTGCCGGGGTCGTAGCTGTAAGTGGCGGTTTTGTCTTTGTGCTCCTCGGGTACGGCGGGAAACATTATGAAACTGCGCAAACCCAGGTTCATGCAGCTTTCTATTTCCTGCAAGAGATGGTCGAGCGACAAACGAAACGTGCCCGGCAAAGAAGCTACTTCCAATCTGACGCCGGCGCCCGGCATCAAAAACAGCGGCTGAACCAGGTGCTCTACGCTGAGATGCGTTTCCTGCGCCATGGCGCGGATGGCGGCGGTTCTTCTGTTGCGGCGGGGGCGGCGAAGCTGTTCTGACATGTTGGTGGTGTATTTGTCAGGCAAAGAAACGCGCCCCACAGGCTTTTGGGCGAATGCCGCCTTTCATTTCTTTGTCAATTTTTTTCGACAGAAAAAACTACCTTAGCCCACACAATAAGGTAAGTATGGCTGATAAAAATGGGCGCAACGAGTTTCTCTCCTGGCTGGCACTGATTATGCTTGTCGGCTTGTGTCTCTTTCTGCGGTTTCCAGATCTTTTTAAAACGCCCAACAGCAAAGTGATTGAACCCTGGGGCGATGGATTCAAAACGTACCTGGCACTGGTATACCATCTTCGCTACGACAGCAGCTATACCCG
>JAEUUQ010000343.1 GCA_016787505.1 Saprospiraceae bacterium
TTTCAGTGAACCCTACATAGGCAATGCCCACGTGCACCCCCTCGCCCTGAAGCTCTACCTTCAAAGATTCGGCGAAGGCCGTGAGCCCCATCTTGGAAGCAGAATACCCCGAATGAAAAGGCAAACCCCTGATGGCCGCCAACGTAGACACGAATAATACGCTGCCCCTGGAAGCCTGTAAGCTGCCCAATGCATAACGCGTAAGGTAGATAGGCCCTAATAGATTGGTGCTGACTTGCGTCTGAAAAACAAGGGGATCGGATTCAGCCACGCTACCCTTCCCCGAAATACCAGCATTGTTAATCAGGATGTCGATTTTTCCAAATACGCGCAACGTTTCTTCTACGATACGCCTGCAATCCTCCGGCCGCCCCACATCCCCCGCCACGGCGTGTATACGATCGTACAGTCGCACAGTCGCAGAGTCGCAGAGTCCATCCCGCATTTTCTCCAAGGCCCCGGCATCCCTGGCATTCATCACCACACAGGCGCCCCGGCGCAATAGCGCTTCGGCCAGCGCCCTGCCGATACCCATGCGGGCGCCGCTGATGATGACCACTTTGTCTGTATAATCCAAGGGCGGGTTATTTTTGTGGTGAAAAGGCGTCGTGTTGTTTCATCCAGTCGAAGGCTTCCTGAATGGCGGTTTTTATGGGCGTTTGGGGCAATTGCAGCTCCTTCCTTGCTTTTGCGGGCGAATAATAATGCTCTTCGAGCGACATCAGCCCCATAGGGTAACTCACCAGCGGCTGCTTGCCTTGAAGACGGGCTAAAGCCGTGGCAAGCAAGGTGTAACTTTTCACTAATAATCCTGGAAGTCTGACAGTCGGCGGCCTGCCACCCGTCACTTCTGCAATGGCGGTGAATATTTCTTTGTAATTCAGATTTTCGTTGCCCAAAATATAACATTCGCCAATAGTACCCATTTCAAGCGCATTGGCGATGGCCGTGCACACGTCTTTTACCGATACGTAACATCTCCCGCCTCGGGTATAACCCTTGATTTTGTTGCGATATACCGATTCAATGATGAGTCCGGTGCCCTTGGTTGACGCAAAAGGCCCGAGCATAAACGCCGGGTTGACCACCACCGCCGGCAGCCCCCGCTCTTTCACCATCGACAACACCAGTTGCTGGGCGGCGTATTTGGTGTCCAAGTAGTCCAGGCCGTATTTGCCGCCCTGGTAGGGCCGCGTTTCGTCGCCGGGATCAGCTTTACTGCCAGAGCCGAAGGAGTTGGCGGTGCCTACGTGTACCACCCGTTTGAGTCCCTCCGCCAGCGCCGCCTCCATCGCATGCCGGGCGCCCTCGATATTTACCTGCTGCTGAATGGCCGAGCGATAGGGCCAAATACTGATGACAGCCGCCACGTGAATGAGCGCGTCGCAGCCCCGCATGGCACTGCGCAAGCCGGCCGGATCGAGCAGGTTGCCATAGGATTTTTCGATGGGCAGACCTTCGAGCGTGGGGGTCGGTCTTCCTTCTTCTACAAATGCGATCAGGCTATGCCCTCTGGACAATAACTCTCTTACCAGGTTACTGCCCACAAAGCCGTCGGCGCCGGTGATAATTATTTTCATATGGGTAAAAATACAATTCTACCTGTTATCATTTTCAAAAAAGAAAGTCTTCAAATACCAAAAAAAGCCCGTTACTTCGTTTGTGAACTTTACAAACTATTGTACATGCGCAATCTACCCCCCACACTGCTTGCGCTTTGCCTGGCAGCGTCGCATGCCTTGTCGCAAAGCGCCGGTGTACTCGACCCCGCCTTTGGCAACGGCGGCAAGGTGATCACCGCTATCACCAATTTTTCCGACGAAGCCGCCGACATAGCCCTGCAATCTGATGGCAAAATCGTGCTGGCAGGCACTGCCGATAATGCATTCGGCCTGGCCCGCTACCATTCCGACGGCGACCTCGATATTACCTTCGGCAATGGGGGTAAGGTACGCACGCTGGTGGGCCAGCTCGAAGACAAAGCGTATGCCCTGGCTATCCAATCCGACGGAAAGATTATCCTGGCCGGGTACTCGCTTACGTCGCTCATCGGCAATGCCGCCGAATTGGCGCTGGTGCGGTATACTACCGGCGGGGCGCTCGATATGGGCTTCGGCAATGGCGGTATCGTGAAGGTGCCCCTTAGCGTAAAAGACGACGCCAATTTTGCCCTGGCCCTCCAATCCGACGGAAAGATTATCGCCGCCTGTACGCGCCGCTACCCCACTCCGGGTACCGACGTATCGCTGGTACGACTACTTTCCAACGGCGAGCTCGACGATAGCTTTAGCGGCGACGGCATTGCCAGCACCTCCATCGGCAATCTCGATGATGAGGCATACGACCTGGCCATTCAATCCGACGGCAAAATCGTGCTCACCGGCGCCGCCTACAACGCCGGGATAGCCGATATTGCGCTGGTGCGCTTGCTGGCCAACGGCTCACCCGATACAAATTTTGGAAATAACGGCGAGGTAATCGCCGGCGTCAATAATGCCGACGGCGCTTTTGGGTACGGCATAACCATTCAGCCCGATAACAAAATCGCCGTGACAGGCACTGCTTATTTCAACGGCGGCGCTACTTCGCAATGGGCACTTTTTCGCTTTCTACCCGATGGCGCCCCCGACGCTTCTTTCGGCACGAATGGACTAGTGCTTACAGATGTCGAAGCTACCGCCTTTGCCGAAGACATTGCTATCGATGCCGATGGACAACTGCTGGTGGCCGGCTACGGCCCCGTGGAAGGCTCCGGCTTTTATGACTTCACCCTCTCCCGCTTTTTCTCCAACGGCGACCCCGATACCGGCTTCGGCGAAGATGGCCTCGCCCGCGCCGGCTTCGGTACCGACTACGCCTCGGCTCACGCCTTGGCCCTACAACCCGACGGCCAAATCATCGTGGCCGGCTCTTCTTACCTCGATCTGAATGGCCGATTCGCTATGGCACGATATAACGGCGGCTTATCGGTAGCTGCCTCTGAACCAATCGCCTCAGTAACCGATATGCAGGTATACCCCAACCCTGTGCGCAACGGCCGCTTCGCACTCAGCTACCTGCTAAATGAACCCCAACACGTAAAAATCTCTCTGGTAGATATGCAAGGCCGCCTCACCACGCTTTTCCTGAACGAAAAACAATCACAAGGCGCCTCTACCCGGTATTTCAACTTGCCGGCAAATACGCCCAACGGCATGTATTTGCTGCAAATGACTACCCCCTCCCAAT
>JAEUUQ010000356.1 GCA_016787505.1 Saprospiraceae bacterium
ATGACCTCATCTCTCCCCATCTCCAAGGGCACAATCGTTGTAATATTGAGAGCGTTCATTCTTTGATATTAATGGCTTAATTGTTACAAAGATAACCAAACCCGTCCCGTAAAGCAAGTAATCGCCTAATATCTCAAAACAGCCGCAACTGCGCCGACTTAAACTGCTCGTGCAACTCGAGGTTATACGGCGGCAGGCTGCGCCCCTCCAGAAACTTCTTTTTCGCCAGCTTGTACTGCTGGTTGATAATCTCCGCAATATTGCCTTCGCCGCGCATGCGTTTGCCGAAGCGTGAGTCGTTGAGTTCGCCGCCGTGGCAATCTTTGATACGGTTGAGCACCCGCTGCGCCCTGTCGGGCATATTTTTTTCCAGCCAATCGGTAAAAATGGGGCCCACGTCGCCGTTGAGGCGCACGATGGAGTAGCCGGCGCCCAGCGCGCCGCGGTCGGCCACGGCCTTTACCATATCGAATAACTCGTGGTCGTTGAGGCCGGGGATGATGGGCGCCAGCATGGCCATCACCGGGATGCCCGCTTTGCTTAGCGCTTCTATGGTATCTAAGCGTTGTTTGACGCCGGCGGTGCGCGGTTCGAGGCGCTGGCGGAGTTTCTCGTCGAGGGTGGTTACGGAGATTACCGTGTGCACCAGGTTGTGTTCGGCGAGTTGACTGAGCAGGTCGATATCGCGGCGGATGAGGCTGTTTTTGGTGATGAGCCCTACCGGGTGGCGGTATTTCCAGCACACTTCGAGGATGGAGCGGGTGATTTTCAGTTCGCGTTCGATGGGTTGGTAACAATCGGTATTGCCGGCCAGCATGATGGGGGCGGCTTTCCAGCGGGGCGAACGGAATTTTTCCTCCAGCAGCGCCGCCGAATTGCGTTTCACCAAAATTTTTTGCTCAAATTCTAATCCGGCGCTATACCCCCAATACGGGTGCGTATTGCGCGCATAGCAATACACGCAGCCGTGTTCGCAGCCCTGGTAGGGGTTCATGGAATAAGGCAAGGGGATATCGGGACTGGTAACTTCGTTGATGATCGTTTTGGGGTGTACGTCGATGTATTGCGTAGGGATTTGGGGATGCTCCTCTTCCGCCTGCGACCAGTCGACGGGCTGGTCGTCGTAGATTTTTTTGTGGTAGGGGTTGGCGGTATTGATCTGCGCGCCTCGCCCGTGCAAATACGGCTTGTCCTGCTGGTCCTCTAATTTGGGCATGGCTGTTAGATCGGTGAAATGCAAATATAACAAAAAATGTTTTTATTTTTTAAATCAAAACAAAAATAACAAAAAAAATCCCAGCCACGAGGTGGCCGGGATTCAGTCATATTAGTAGTCCCCTTAGAATCTTTTTAAAAACAGCTCTCGCTATTTTTTGCGAATATACTTAAAAAAATCACAAGAGCAATATATCTAACCCTGCCGGCGGGCACTATTTTTTCACTATTTTGAACGGATATTTTCCGGTATCCGTCACCAATTGCAAAGTATAAATTCCGGTAGGATAATTATTTAAATCAAAATCCAATTGGAGTTGGCCGTCGAGCGGGAATTTTTGGAGCAATTTTCCCGTGGCATCGTACAGGCGGCATTCCCCCTGCTCGGGTTGGGCAGCTTGCAAAAACAATTTATCGCTGACTGGGTTGGGGAATAATTTCCAATTCGAAACCGCCGGATTGTCTACACTTGTGATAGCTTCATCGAAGCGGGTGCCTGAGTTGAGCACTTCTTTCGACTCGATATTTTGCACAAAAGCAAGCACGTAGATCTCTTCTTCTTTCCAGCCGTTTTCAACTTCAAACTCAAAAGAATAATTCACCGACTGGCCGGTGGCGGCGGGCACGTAGGCGTCCCCGTTGATTGAGGTGAGCATTTTGCGGAACACGTTGTGGTGCACGGGTTCTCCGTTGGGGGCGTTGTATTCCACCTCGCGTTCGACAACCATTGCAAACAGTCGCAACGATCCTGCGGGTTGATCGCCTAATGTGAGCACATCCACAACGGCCTCGCGTTGTGTACCCGTATTCTCTGAGACGACGATGCCGATGCTGCTCGTCTGGCCGATCATGGCATTGAGTACGGCCGGCGTAACGGCGCCGGCAGAAGAACTCATCGTGCCGTTGCGTATTACCCGGGGCGTGCCGGTTATGTTGTAATACGTGGCCCGACTGGAATTTTCTGAAGGATTGGCCAGGTAAAACACGCAACTGTTGTAGGGTATGGGCGGGTGGATGGATACGTGGTGTACATCGTCGGGATAATTGGCAATCACATTAAAAAAGCCGGGATTCTGGCTGGCGCAGACGCTGCAGCGGCTATTGGTAAAGTGCTCCAGCAGGATATAACGCTTGGCGCTATTTTGGGACCAAGCCCCTATTGCGAAAGCAAAAACAAAAAACAGCGTAATAATTGATCTCATTTTAGTAATTAGTTTTTGGTTAAAAACAATGCAAAGATGGTACTATTCAAACGGGCAAACTATCGCGATGGTTACATTCACGCCACTTGTCTGTAAATATTTTACCGCCCCTTGCTTGCAAAGCTGCCGTAATTGCCCTAAGTTGACCTTTTTAAGCAACCGAGCCGTATGAGTTTCCTTGCCTTATTGGCGTTGATGTTCCTCAGTTCCGCCATTCCGCTGGCCCTGGCGCTGGTATTGCGCAAGCGCAGCGAAGCCTGGGCCAAACGTCTGTTCTTGCTGGCGGGTTTTATTGCCACGGGCCAGTTTATCCTGTGGGTATACGACGCCGGAGGCTGGCAGCGAAAAAAACACGAGGCCGTGGTACACCGGCTTGTCGGCGACCCCTCTCTGAAATCATTCAGCCAACTCGGGCTCACCAAGGAGGAAAGCCTGTCGGCTATGTGTATGCTGGCCGAGGGCCTTGCTTCGCAGGCGCTGCGCGACCCGCAGGACAGCCTGGCCGCGCCGCTGATAGACCGGCTCATCCACATGTCGTACCGCGATTATTTCGAACCCAGCCCCCGCAACAAGCGCCGCTGGCCGGAACAATGGCTGTTTATGGCCCACCTCAATACGCTGATCGGCTGTTATTCGCGCGCCGGCGGCGACGACCGCTACCGCTCCCTGCACGACGCCATTACCGATATGCTGGCCAAAAGCATTATGAGTTCTCCTTATAAAAATATTTATTCCGATAATAACCCGCTAACGATACACCCCACGCCCAATGCCGTGGCCCTGCGCTCGCTGCAGATCTACGACAGGTGTTACGGCGATAAGCTTTCAGAAAGGCCGGCTAAGGAATGGACGGATTACGTGCTGCGAGAGCTGACTTTTAACTACGGTAATATGCCCTGCGCGGTCACCACGCGCGAAAACAGGTGCAAGGAATTGCCCACCAGCAGTACGCTCAATCCGCTGATTGCCGCGCTGGCGCCGGTAAACCGCAGCGCCGCCCGCGATGTTTGGCAGGAGTACAAACACTACTTCAAGAGCACCTGGCTGCAACTCAGCGCCGATTTCCAGGAATACAGCACTTCGGT
>JAEUUQ010000427.1 GCA_016787505.1 Saprospiraceae bacterium
TATGCGGCGCCCCGCTCGACCTCACGGCCATGCCAGATAGCCTGATCCTGCGCCGGCTGGCCGGTCCAAGAGATGGCGATCTTTTTGCACGAGCCAACCCAGTGAACCTACTCAATTCGGATACCTCCATCCCGATCCTATGCCTTCACGGCGACCACGACGGGCTCGTGCCCTTGGAAAGCGCCCGCTCTTTTATGGAAAAAGCGCAATCCGCAACCGCCTCTCCCGCTCGCTTCGAAGTAATCGCCCACGGCACCCACCTCGATGCAGGGAGGTGGAGTTATAAGCGCGATGGGTATAGGAAGTTGATTGTGGGGTGGCTGGGTGACAGGGTGACAGGGTGACAGGGGTGAGCGTAGTCCCGCGGCTAAATTTGCATCCTGCCAATTTGACGCAGAATTTCACTGCGCGCAAGCGTCCCGGAGGGATGCTATCTTTGTAGAAAAACAGAGAGAAAACCGATATGCGTTCCGGAGGAACGCTATCTCAATATCGAGCATAGCGTTCCTCCGGAATGCAAACGCAGGGGCGTAATGATTCTGCCTGGGTCAATTCTTATGCTGTCCTTTTGCAGTGCGGTCTTCCGGGGCAGGCGGTGGCGTTTTTTTCAAGGGGGCGGCCTTCACCTGCTTCATTACCTCTTCAACCACTTTTTCAAGTTGCGGGTCGCGGCCTTGTACCATAAGGTTGGGATCGTCCCAGACTTCAAAATCGGGTTTAACGCCCACGCCTTCATCGAACCATTTACCGGAATTGTAGTACAAACGGGCGTCGGGAACGGTGATGCCGCCGTCGTCGATAAGCTGGTGCCCGGTTGCCGGGCCTACGAGGATACCCAGGGTGCGTTCGCCGACAATCGGCCCGCCGTTCAGTTCGCGAAAAGCCCAGGGCAGGCCGTCGCCGCCCGAGCCAGCCCATCCGTTGATCAGCATGCCCATAGGGCCCGGATTGGCCTTGGTCGGGAAACCGTGGTGCCGTCCATGGCGCCAGTACAGGTTGTAGATAATCGGGCGTTTCATCAGCTCCAGGAAACGGTCGGCGAGCTGGCCGCCGCCATTAAAACGCTCGTCGATGATGAATCCTTTTTTATCCAGCTGACCGTAAAACATCTTCACCAACTCCAACTGGCCTTCTCCGCCAGTGTTCGACATGTAGATGTAGCCCAAAGCGCCGCCCGATAATTTTTCGGTCATCAGGCGGTTGTTTTCGATCCATTCCAGGTAGCGCAGGTTTTGCTCTTCGCCTTGGGTCAGGCATTTAACGGTTACCTGTTGGGCATCTGCAGCGCTTCCGGTTTTGCTGACCGTCAGGGAAACCGTTTTACCGGAGAGCCCTTCAAAAGCTGCATAGGGATCTTTGCCCGGATCGAGGCTGACGCCGTTGACCGCCAGAATATAATCGCCCGTGGCCACACTGCTGCCGTTGCGATCGAAAGGCGAGCGCACCTGCGTGTCCCAGGCAGCGGGCCTGACGATTCTTTTTATCATGAAAAGCTTATTATTCTGCTCCCAGTCAATTCCGAGATAACCGGTCAGCACGGGGGTTACCGACTCGTTGTCGCCGCCGAAAGTGTAGGTATGGCCGGCGCTGAGTTCCGACAGCAGGTTGTATTGCAGGTAACTCACATCCCAGCGGGTGCGGGCATCTTCCACGAGGGCGCCATAGCGGCTGCGCAGCGTTTTCCAGTCTACCCCCTGCATGTCCTTGTCGTAAAAACAATCGCGGTACCTGCGCCAGCTATCGTTAAAAATTTGCCGCCACTCCTCTTTGGGCGTCAGATTCATCACGAGATCGGATGTCGGGACGGGGTTTTCAATTTTCTGATCGGGTTCCGGTTTGATGATCCCGTATTTTCCATCGCTCTTTACGAGCAGCGATTTTCCGTCGGCGCTTACTACGAACCCTTCCACGTTATCCATGATCTTTTTTTCCTCTCTTTTTTCAAGGTCATAGAAAACGAGTGCCGGTTTGCCTTCCGTATCGCCTGTGAGCGGAAAACGCATATAAACTACTTTACCTTCAAAGGCATACAAAGTGCCGAGGTTTCCTGCTTTTGGCGGCAGCAAAACGAGGCGACTTTCGATATCATGGGGGTCTACCTTCACCGTTACATCCGGTTTTTTTTCGGCGCCGCCGTCCTTGTCTTTTGGGGCTTTGTCATCTCCTTCCTTGCCGTTCCCGTTTTTCTTGTCATCGCCGGTTTCGTCATTCCGGGCGCTCAGCAGATCGGGGGCGTCTTTGGTGAGCGCAATGGCTGCCAGGCGTGAATTGTTGGGATAAATCCAGGTGCCGTCGCCCAGCCCGCTGTATGCGGCGTTGAACTCCCGGTTGCTCATGCAAAAAAGGTATTTCCCGTCGGTACTGAATACCGGGTCATAATTGTTGTAAAAATTGCCCAGTACAGTATACGACTTGCCTTCGCTTGTATTATACAGCTTAATTTCGTCATTGGTGTTGTCGCCTCCTTTGCTGTAGACGATCCATTTCGAATCGGGCGACCAGCTTATTCTGTAAAATTCACGGCCACCATGGCCCACCTCCCAGCTGTAATTATCGACCACCTTGACCTTTCCTGTGCTGTCGTCGGCCACGCAGATGTCGTTTTTTTCGTCAATCCAGGCGATCCTTTTGCTATCGGGCGACCAGTACAAATGATAACCCAGTCCGTAATTTTTGGCAGTCAGTTTTTTGGCGGGTCCCGCTTTTTTCATATCCTGGACATAAATTTCATATTCGCCGGATTTGTCGCTCCAGTAGGCCACGCGGTTGCCATCGGGCGACCAGGCCGGGTGATGGTCGAATGCCCCGCTCGACTGTGTGAGGTTGGTAGTAAATCCTTCCTTTACCGGTACATTGAACAACTCGCCGCGCGCTTCGAATATCAGGCGTTTGGCCCCGGGCGATACGCTGACGTGCTGGATGTTTTTTTCCACGTTTTTTAACCGCGGCACCTCTACCGACAGGTCGGAAACTACCTGCACCTGTACTTCGGCGTATTTTTCAGTAGCAAGGTTCAGCAGGTAAAGAACGCCGCCTTTTTCAAAAACCAGTTCGGAGGGCCCTGCCGACAAATAGCTGATATCGAAGTCGGTGAAGTGGGTGAGTTGCTTCGACTTTTTGCTTTGCGTGTCGTACGACCAGATATTTAGGCGCATATTGGCGTCCTGGTCAGACAGGAAAAACACCTTGCTGCCGGCCCAGGCCGGTTTGCCGTCGTTGGCCAGGTTGTTGGTAATATTTTCAGCCTTATTGCTTGCCAGGTCGTAGATAATCACCTCGGAGGTCAGGCCTCCCCGGTAGCGTTTGAACGGATAGTTTTCGGTAATTTTGGTGATGTAAGCCAGTTTTTTTCCATCGGGAGAAAAACTAGCCAGTTCGGCGTACGGCACTTCGAGGCGCTGCGGCATACCTCCGCTTTTTTCTACCATAAACAACTGGTTGACTCTCGGAATACCCGCTTCGCGCCGGGAGGCGAACAGCATGCGTTTGCCGTCGGGGTGCCATTCTATCATCCTGTCTGAAAACGAGGCATACGTAACCCGCGTTGGGAGCCCCCCTTTTGCCGGCATGACATATACATCATTGTTGCCGTTGTAACTTGCCGTATAGGCAATTTCGCTGCCGTCGGGTGAAAACTTCGGGTACGATTCCTCTCCGGGAGAGTGGGTAATCTGGACGGCCTGTCCGCCCGATTTGGGCATGACCCATAAATCTCCCCCATATACAAAAACGATTTGCGTGTCGGATACATCCAGGTGGCGCATCAGTTTGGCGCTGATTTGCGCGGAGGCCGGCTGGGCTGTCAGGATAAATGACAGTGCCGCTGCCAGTATTTTCAGGTGATTGGTAGGTGTTTTTTGTTGCATTATTTTTCAGTTATGCGGGTGCAGGATGAGTTTTTCCAAAATTCCGATTTTTTTTGGATTTTCACTCCAATAATTCGACAGATGGGGCGATTTGGCGCACAGGTGAGGACTTCGCGCCAGCGGTGAGGGCATAGTCCTGCGGCTAAAGGGGCTTGGGCAGTCCGCCTGGCCATGGAGTTTGCAGAGAGGGGCGTTGTCCTGCCGCTAAAGGGGCTTGGGCCGTCCGCCTGGCCGTGGAATTTGCAAAGAGGGACGTAGTCCCGCGGCTAAAGGGCCTGGGCCGTCCGCCTGGCCGTGGAGTTTGCAAAGAGGGACATAGTCCCGCGGCTAAAGGGCCTGGGCCGTCCGACTGGCCGTGGAGTTTGCAAAGAGGGACGTAGTCCCGCGGCTAAAGCCGCGGTTTGAATAATCCTTTTTTTTTAGCCAATAGCTTACTTTGCAGTACCTTTGCGAGCCTTTCGCTTAACAAAATACACTGTTAATCAGCATTTTATGCTATTGCATATTCTATGCCTACCTATTATTCAACGCCGCAATAATCGCCTTAAAACTCTCCAGCCCCGCTTCCAGATTCTCTACAATTTCCGCAGCCAAAACATCCGGGTCGGGTAGATTATCTAAATCTGCCAGCGAGTTGTCTTTTAACCAGGATATATCCAGCGAGGTCTTGTCTCTTGCCATGATTTCATCGTAGGTGAACTTTCGCCAGCGACCTTCGGGATTGGATTCCGACCGGGTTGCCTGCCGCTTGTGGCGATTGGCGGGGTTGTAACAATTGATGAAATCCTGCAAGTCTTCCAGCTTTAGCGGATTTTTTTTGAGGGTGTGGTGAATATTGGTCCTGTAATCATATACCCAGACTTCTTTTGTCCAGGGGGTTTTGCCGTCATCGGCAGTATGTGCAAAATTTGCACATACTGATTGTTCGTCCAACTCACTGGTAGTGAAAATCACGCAACCTGTGTGCAAGTAGCAGGCAAATTTAGCGGAGCAATTAAATTTACCCAGCGTTTTTGTTACTTTTTGGGCGATGCAAAAAGTAACAAAATACCGGGCAAGGCTCTTGCAAACAAAAAAGCCCCGGGAGTAAATGTCGCAACAGCCAAAACGCTTAAGTTGATGGCTATGGGGTTAGGATATGGTTAGTTCCCGAACAATTGATCTACAAAACTTAAAGAATCACCTTTTACATGATGCCTGAAAATCATATTTTCATTGATGCTGATCAGATAATACTGGTTCTGAACATTTAAGAATGGTTGCTGCAACCAATTTGATTCTTCATTTATTTCTTCCAATTGAAAACCATGAAATTCATTATTATTGATAAGTGTTATACCATCATACCTAAAACGTGGATATTTAGTATCAAATCTTGAAGAATCCGGGCTCTGGTTCATAATCTCCTTAACAGCATCCAATTCAAATAACCTGTTTTTAATACTGTCTAGTAATATAAAGTATTCCTCCGATACTTTATTTAAAACATCTACATTTTCACAATAGAAATTATTTTCATAATCTCTAATACATCCATTTTCACTTTTTATTACAAGCCTATTTTTAAGAACCCCATGCGCCACGTTCCAATCTGTGTAGGGGTAAATCAGTATAATTGAATCAATAACGGCATATTTCCCCTCAGTAGTCGTATTTCCAAAATGCCCTAAAGTCTTAAAAACAAACTCATTATTCGGGTAAAAATAATAGTCAAATTGGGTTTCAGCCCAATACCCTGTATAACGTTCAGCCAAAGAGATTTCCTCGTTGGCACAAGAAATCATCCCGGTTAATAAAAAAATTATAATTGAGCATTCAATTTTAAGCATTAATGTCGTTGTATTTATGGTTTCTTCCAATGCCTGTCATATTGTATACCGCACGCCGTCAAGTTATGAGCATAACTTTTCCGGCTTTGCGGTATTATCCTTCGCGCCCGAGCTTAGGTCATGCCCAAAACTTGGCGTCGCGAAGGATAAATAGACATCTTGCCTGGCTAATTCCTTTTCTTATTTACCTTTCTGATTTTCAATAATTCGACTTAATTCCTCCTCCGTAATGCCGACTGATTTGGCAATAATACCAAGAGGTATGCCATTCTCGACCATACCTAAAATTATCCTGCTTCTTTCTCTTTCTCGTTCTCTATCTTTTTCTAATTCTATCCTCCCTCTTTCGTCTTGTTCTCTAATGCCGGCATAGATATAAGCGTCATATTCTTCTCTAGTCCAATTATGCTGGGCTGCTTCCTCGTATGCTTCTTTCAGGCCTTCATCATCTACATTATCGGGCATAACCTCCAATTCATCTGCATTTTTGATAAAAAAGGTCCATTTATCTATTATGTTAATTAATTCATCTACATCCTTATTGAACTTTGGTAGTTCGATAAACCGAAAATTCATATCCTTGAAAACGCACTCGCCTGTTTGTTCATCAACTATCAAATGAGAAGAAAGGTAGTCTTTGCCCGAAAAATAATTAAAATCCAAAATGCCGATAAAATAAACCGGTCGTAGCTTTGGGTACTCTTCTCCAATGCTAATCTGTCCTGCATAATCTTTGGAGCAATAGTAAAGCACTCGCTTATCGAACCCTGCCGGCTCGGCGACTTGCATCTCAACAATAAAAGTTGCGCCCTTTTCATCTGTAGCCTTCACATCGATGATGGAGGATTTCTCTCCTGCAATACGAGGAAGTTGAAAAGGGTTGAGCAAAGTCACGTCCTTGATCCGCTTGTGACCTTCCAAACCCAAAACGGCATTGAGAAACGAAATCAAAATGACTTTTTTCTTCTCATTGCCAAATATCTTGCGGAATGCAATGTCGTTTTTTACATCTACAAACTTCATGACCTGCTTTTCCACAAAAATAAGGTTTTTTTTGTATTTTAAAACTTTTTGTTGTGTGTTTTTTTCAAGCTACCTTCTTTGGTCTACCTATTATTCAACACCGCAATAATCGCCTTAAAACTCTCCAGCCCCGCTTCCAGATTCTCCACAATTTCGGCGGCCAAAACATCCGGGTCGGGTAGATTATCTAAATCCGCCAGTGAGTTATCTTTTAACCAGGATATATCCAGTGAGGTCTTGTCTCTCACCATGATTTCATCATAGGTGAACTTTCGCCAGCGACCTTCGGGATTGGATTCCGACCAGGTGGCCTGCCGCTTGTGGCGATTGGCAGGGTGGTAACAAATGATGAAGTCCTGCAAGTCTTCCAGCTTAAGCGGATTTTTTTTGAGGGTGTGGTGAATATTGGTTCTGTAATCGTATACCCTGACTTCTTTTGTCCAGGGGGTTTTGCCGCCTTCGGCAGTATGTACAAAATATGCACAAACTGAATGCGCTTACAACTCATTGGCAATGAACATGTATTGAATACTACTTTATTCCTTCAATCCTATCTTTATACACATTCACCAACTTATGTGACTCACTTATTGAAATAACTTCTTTCCAGCATGCATTGATCAACTGGTGGAACTCATTCATGCTAACATTACCTATTTTAATATGAATTACTTTAGGAGGAGGTTCTTTGAATAAAATTCGATTGGAAAAATCACTATCTTTGGTAATAATGGTCAGATTATTTTCTCGGGCATACTCCCAAATAACCTTATCTTTTGCTAATGGATCTATACCAGTCTGATGAATATACTCATCTGTATTCCATAAGCTGAAATAATAAGGGAGATTTACATCTATCAAATATTTCGGCATTGCGCTATGCAGCTATTTCTGTAATCTTATAATTCTTATTCATCAATTCTATTGCAAATTGCTGGCAAGCTTTGATATCTTCCCGCTCTAAGGTCGGATATTGCGCTAATATTTCATCTTCAGAAGTACCATTAAATAAGAATTCCAAAACCGTTTGAACGGTAATCCTCATACCCCTGATCGTCGGTTTTCCATTGCACAACTCGTCATCAATGGTTATTCGGTCAAATATGTATTCCATAGCTGTTAATTTTGTAATAATTTATGCAAGTTAAGGCTTTTTTATCAAATTCACTTTGTCACCCTGACGACTTTGCTCGCCATCTCTGTCCAAAGATACCGAATTTGCTATTAACTATCAATACGCTGTTACCCTTAGCGGGTTCTTTGGCCTACCTGCCATTCAACGCCGCAATAATCGCCTTAAAACTCTCCAGCCCCGCTTCCAGATTCTCCACAATCTCTGCGGCCAAAACATCCGGGTCGGGTAGATTATCTAAATCCGCCAGGGAGTTGTCTTTTAACCAGGAGATATCCAGCGAGGTTTTGTCTCTTGCCATGATTTCATCATAAGTAAACTTTCGCCAGCGGCCTTCGGGATTGGATTCCGACCAGGTGGCCTGCCGCTTGTGGCGATTGGCAGGGTGGTAACAAATGATGAAGTCCTGCAAGTCTTCCAGCTTAAGCGGATTTTTTTTGAGGGTGTGGTGAATATTGGTTCTGTAATCATATACCCAGACTTCTTTTGTCCAGGGGGTTTTGCCGGCCGGCTTGCCATCGAAAAACAACACGTTGGCTTTGACGCCATGCGCGTAAAATATACCGGTAGGAAGCCTCAGAATAGTGTGAAGATCCGTTTTTTGCAGCAAGGCCTGCCTGACTTTTTCGCCAACCCCGCCTTCGAACAATACATTGTCCGGCAAAACAACGGCCGCCTGGCCGGTTGTTTTGAGCATGGACATGATGTGCTGCAAGAAGTTCAACTGCTTGTTGCTGGTAGTTACGATGAAGTCCTGACGGTTGTATACCAGGTCGTCTTTTTCCTCTTCGCCGTTTGCATTGGTAATGGTCATGCTGCTTTTTTTGCCAAAGGGCGGATTGGCCAGCACGTAATCGTATGTGGTTTTGGGCGAGGAAAGCAGGGCATCTTCCGAAGAAATAAAACTGTCTTTTGCGCTGATGTCGCCAATGCCGTGCAGGAACAGGTTCATCAGGCAAAGTCGCCTGGTGTTGGCTACAATTTCGTTGCCATAGAAGGTATTGGATTTCAGGAATTCCCGCTCCGACTTATCCAAATCCTGATTGGCGAGGAAATCATACGCCCCCAGAAAAAAACCGCCTGTGCCGCAAGCCGGGTCGGCGATGGTTTTCTTGGGTTCGGGTCGGACGCAGGCCACCATGGCGGCTATTAATTCGCGCGGGGTGAAGTATTGTCCCGCACCGCTTTTGGTGTCTTCAGCGTTTCTTTTCAGGATGCCTTCGTAGATATCGCCTTTGTCTTTTACGCCCATGCCCACCCAGTTCTCCGCATCTATCAATTGTATGAGTTTGTACAATTTGGCCGGGTCTTGAATTTTGTTCTGACTTTTGGTAAATATCTGCCCCAGCATGCCTTTTTCATTGCCCAGCGATTTCAGTACGTGGTTGTAATGATTCTCCAGGGCCGCTCCGCTTAAGGCCAGCAGGGATTCCCAGTTCATGTCGGCAGGGATGGCAATGTCTTTCCTGCTATGAGGCGGCCTGGAATATTCATCCGCCATTTTCAGGAACAGCAGGTAGGTTAATTGCTCTAAATAATCGCCGTAACTCACCCCGTCATCGCGAAGCGTGTTACAGAAATTCCAGATTTTTTGAACTATGGTGCTTGACATGGTTGTTTTTAATGATATTTTTTTACGCTATTCATCAGTTTTGTCATGCCCGCCAGGGCATCTGCTCACGAAACGCTCGCTCCCGATCACACGTTGTCCAGCATGATGTTGTAGATTCCCTGCGGGAATGACAAGTTTTTTTGTCATGCCCGTCAGGGCATCTGCATACGCAACGCTTAAACTCATATTCTAACTCGCTTAGCCCCCTGCCTGGCCGTTTTCTCAATCGCTTCCCGCTCCCTTTTAATTCGCTCCAGCAAGACGCTTGCAGGTTCATCATTGGGGTCCTGGGGTACAAGTTTTCCTTCGAAGGCTTTTTGGAGGAGGGATTGTTTTAGTGTTTCGGCTTGTTGGAGGGCTTGGATAATGGTTTCTTCGATCTTGTCACAAATGGAAAAACGGGATTCGATTTCGGAGACAATGATGTGTTGGTTGATAAGGGAGCAAAATGGAAAATATAAAGATTTTAAAATAGTTTGATTTAAAAAAGCTCTTGTTGACCCTTTACACAATTCTCTAACTTGCTCTCTAACTGTTCCTCCTTGAAATAAATAAACAAAATACTTTGAAGAAATTTTATTTTGATTAAGTCTTACTCGAATCAGGTTTGTAGAAATCAAAGCATTTTCCATTTTTTCTGGCACACTGCAAATTTCACCAACTGTTCCTGACCTTGAAATAATAATGTCATTAGTTAATACAGAAAAAGCTTTTAATTCTAATGCTTTGTTTTTGCTTACAAATATTTTGTTGGGCATTCGAAATTTACCTTCTCCAATATTTTCAATGCCTAATACAGGGATTCCACTTTCCTTGTGTTCTTCTTTTTTTAGCGCAGTTCCAAAAGGACCTGTTGTCATTCCTTTTTTGGGATGGACTAATAATTCTTCTATTTTCACCCACTCCCAATCCTCCGGCAGTTCATCTTTTCTTGAGTTTTCGATTTTCAGTAAATTATGGGTTCCGCTGATTCTATTTGGCAACGTGTCCCAATCTGAGTCATCTATCAATCCGTTCAATATGCGATTCTGGCGAGTCAACCTCCCCTCAAAAGCCCATTTCAACACCGCCTGCCGATACACCTTCAACTGCCCCAGCGCCAGTTGCAGTTGCTCTTTGCCTTTTTCTAATTCGCTTAACAACTCATCTAATTTTTCTACAATGCGGTTTTGCTCGGGGAGGGGGGGGAGAGGGATGTGTGTATTTCTAACCACATCTCCAGATATGGCTTTAAATGTGGTCCCTGTACCTCTTTTGTCTAGTTCTCTTTCAATCAGCCTTAAATAATAGAAAACAAACTTGTGAGCATATTGATAACGTATTGCCGATAAGCCCCTGCCTATACCACACTTTAAATTCGCAATATTAGTGGTGCCAACTGGCGCTCTAACTGATAAAAGAATATCATTTGGCTCTGCAATTTTAGTTGGTTCTTTACACCATACTTTTACCTTTGGGTGTAAATCAGTAAACTCAGCCTTCCCTTGAAAAAATGGTAACCCGATCCTTTCGCTATTGTATGTTGATGACGGAGGCGATTGTCCTTGAATGACAAATGAAATATCTTCAAGTTTTACATCAATCCAGGATTTCGGGATTTCCCACTGTATCTTAATCTCTTTATCCATCCTACGCCGCCAACGCCTCATTTAATTCATTAATAATATCATTCGTCTGTTCGCCGAACAGGTTCCACATTTTGGTCAGGCCGCCATTGGAGATAAAGGGGCTGAGGTCAAAGTCCTCCCGGTCGATATGGAAGCTGTTGGCTACGTAATCTTTGATCATGCGCAGCCACCGCATTTGTTCTTCGGTAAATTTCAGGTTTCCGGCTTGTTTTTTAAACACCCAGTCCTGAAAATTTTTATCGACGGTTTTGTCAAAGGCGGTCAGCTGGGCATCCATGCCGCTTACTTTGCGGATCAGGGAAACCAGCGCAATGAGTTCGTTTTTGGGAGAGCCGTTGCTTTGCCCCAGCTGCTCGTAAGCGCGCCATACCTGCAAGGGCGCCAGCGAGGGTTTTTCGGTTTTCAGCAGCTCGTAGACCTCCCTGATCATTTTGTAGGTCAGTTCCCGCCGGCGATAGGGCTGGTCGTAAAAAATCTGCAAAGCCGTGATTTCGTCTTTATGGCTTTCTATCCAGGCGGTAAAGTCCTGAATGACAGCCTGCGCCTTTTCGGTATTTTCCTGGTCCCAACCCACGTGCAGCAGTTGGTCGGGGTTGATATGGTCAATCACCTGCGCATGGGCTTTCCTTACATTTTCAATATAGGTATTCAGTTCGCCGGTGAACACCGCCGCCGCCTTGTCCTGCAGGGCAGTAACCTGCTCGTTGTATTTTTCTTCCTTTATCGAAGGCGATTCGGCCGCATACTGGATGTCAATAGCACTTCGAATTTCTTCCAGCGTATCGGGGTTATAGGCATGGAGCAATTCCCTGACCACCTGTGATATGGTTTTGCCGTTTGCTTTTTCCTGAAAGGTCGTTTTTTCTTTTTCCGTAACCTGCTTTTCCAGCCGGGCCAATCTTCCGGCCAGGGAGGTAAACAAATCTTCTTCTCTGACCCCCACTGCAATTGCCCCGAGTAAATCTTTCAGGGGCACGCCGGGTTTTTTCTCCAGGGGCCGGCTGTCGGTTTTCAGACTTTTGGTTACGCCGATGGCGTCTATAATGACAAAATGGTCTTTGGTAAACCTGGCCGTGGGGGTTACTTTTTTCAGCGCATCCAGGTCAATGGTTCTGGTCCCCCGCCCCTTCATTTGCTCGAAGTAGTTGCGGCTTTTCACATCGCGCATAAAGAGCAGGCACTCCAAAGGCTTTACGTCTGTGCCCGTGGCAATCATATCCACCGTTACGGCAATTCGGGGCAGGTAATCATTTCTGAATTGCGCCAGTACGCCTTTGGGGTCGTCGCTGTTGTACGTGATTTTTTTGCAAAATTTGTTTTCTTCGCCAAATTCCTCCCGCACGATCTGAATGATATCGTCGGCATGCGAGTCGGTTTTGGCAAAAATCAAGGTCTTGGGAACTTCAAATATGCCATGCTCATCAAACCGGTCGGGAAACATCTCGGGCAAATGCGTTTTAAATGTTTTGATGATCAGGCGGATTTGATTGGGATTGACCACTTCGTCGTCCAATTGTTTGCTGGAGTAGATTTTATCTTCGTCTAATTGTTCCCAGCGTTTTCGCCTGGTGAGTTTTTCGCGGTGGTCCACATATTCGCCTTTCCAGATGGCGCCGCCTTTTTTGGAGATTTCCGTTTCAATGGTATAGACATTGTAGCCCACATTCACGCCATCGGCCACGGCTTGCTCGTGGGTATATTCACTCACCACATTTTGGTTGAAAAACCCAAAAGTCCGGTTATCGGGCGTCGCCGTCAGTCCGATCAGGAAACTGTCGAAATAATCCAGCACCTGTTTCCAGAGATTGTAAATACTGCGGTGGCATTCGTCAATAATGACAAAATCAAAAAACTCGACCGGCACTTTGGGATTGTAAAGCACCGGAACGGGCTCCCTTTTGTCCCATTTGATCTCCCCCGGATTGATTTCTTCTGCCGATTCGTCCAATTCCTCACCTTTCAGTATAGAATAAAACCGCTGAATGGTAGAGATATACACCTGGTTGTCATTCGGGACGAAAGAAGATTTGAGCCGGCTTACGTTGTAGAGCTCCGTAAACTTCCGGTTATCGTCATTGGGCATAAAGGCCATAAACTCCTGTTCGGCTTGTTCCCCGAGGTTCCTGGTATCCACCAAAAACAAAACCCGTTTTGCTTGGGCAAACTTCAACAGGCGGTAAATGAATGTAATAGCGGTATAGGTCTTCCCCGAGCCTGTCGCCATCTGAATCAAAGCCTTAGGCCGGTTTTCCCTGAAAGAAGTTTCCAGTTTCGCAATAGCCGTAATCTGACAATCTCTCAGCCCTTCCGTATGGAGTTCCGGCAAATCAAAAAACCGGGCACGCAAGGTCTTCTCTTCCTTCATCCATTTGGCAAAGGTCTCAGGCCGGTGAAACGTAAAAACATGCCTGGAGCGCGGTTTAGGGTCGCGGTAGTCGGTAAAGCGCGTAATGTCACCGGTACTTTCATACACAAATGGAAGCGGGTCGTTTTTCAGGTATTGGAGTTTCGCCAAGGCGTAGCTCAGGGACTGGTTTTCCACCTCCGTCACCAAATGGACGGCGGCTTCTTTCCTTTTCGCCTCAATAATCCCAACCGCCTTTTTATCGACAAACAAGACATAATCAGCCGGCCCCACGTCGGTATGGTATTCTTTAACCGCTATGCCTTTCCCCGCCTGAAGATGAAGGTTCGACTTATCCTGAATAAGCCAGCCGCAGTCAAGCAATTGCCTGTCTATATGGTCTCTGGCTATTTGTTCAGGATTTTGGTTGGTCATTAGATGGTGGAGTATTTCAGATGGTTAAAAACGGCTGGTTTTATTCATACAAAACTTGGTAGCACAAAGCAAATAATTCAGGTAGCAAAACCCCTCACGACGATTGGATTGGGTGCAAATATAGTACTTTATGTGGGATGGGGCAAGGGGGGATGGGGGGGTGATTAGTTTTTTTGGGGGGAGAAAATTTATTGAACTGTAGCATCCCTATCAGCCGCCCCGCTTAGGGGCGGTTGGCAGGGATGCTTTGCTGGTGGCATGCTTTTCATTTTAAAACATTATTACTTTGACTTTTAATCCTTTAATACTTAGATTAAATAATTTAAAGATATTGTCAAATAAGAGTGATTTTATGTTATTAACTGAGCCATTAAATTTATTTATGGCCTCGCTATTTGTTTGGTCAATTATTTCAAATGAATTCTTGTTTGCTCTTACAATAGATACCCTGCATTTGAATTTAGGAATATTTTTTTTTCTTGAACTTAATTCAAACTCTAGTTTTCTTTTTCCCTTCCCTATTCTCTCCAATTTAATATTTTTTAGAAAAATTTTTGGATCAAGTATTCGAAACCAAAATATTAATCTTTTTCCAAGGACTTTCTTGTCTCTTTTATCATCAAGTAACCATAATAATTCTTCAAATAGATCTCTTATTTTTTCAAAAAAATCAAGAATGAATTCAGGCTTTCTAATCCTTAATGTATTGACAGACCCTTCTTTATTCAATTCCAACGCTCCTTTGCTTTTTACTACAATTTTTTGAATTGTATTTTCATTATCTCCAGAAAATTTGGATTCTGCATGGATTATTCTATTCCTCATAAATTGAATTTCCTCTAAATACGAAATGTATGGTTCTATCAAACTTGTCGGTATTTGGATTACTAAATCAAAGTAGATGAGTGATGTTTTTAAATAGTTACGAGAATCTAAATACTCATACTTTAATTTTTTATTAAAATCTACTGCTGTTATTTCGCAAACTTCTTTAAGTTTACTCTCAACCAAAGAATACAAGGCAATCATTAGTGATTTGTTATATAAATCAAAGAAGTCTCGATATTTTCTTTCAATATAATCTTTCGATTTCAAATACCAGTCAGATAAATTATCTATACCTGATGCGTGACTTGCGTAGGCATCTCTATCTTTCTCGTCTATAATTTTCGTTTCCTCATAGAGTCTATTATAAATTTCTTGTATATTATTTATTTCTATATTATACTCCTTATTTAATTCTTCTAACTCATTTTTCCATTCAGTTAAGTATAGGTTTTGTGTGACTTCATATTGCGTTTCATATAATCCGACTTTATTTATCAAATCTTCAAATGCTTTTTCTAATTCAGATTTCTCTTTCTCAGCCCCTGAGGAATAAAGAACATAGCGAAATATATCCATTTGTTTTTTTTTACTTGCCACTAACTTATGTTACTCGACAATAACATATAATTATGTGCTATTGACGAATAAATTCACTTTGCCATCATGTCACCTCTCCAGGTCATCCGTGCCATTGCACCTTAACTCAGTCGCCTATTGCAGGTTTACCTAGTCAACTAACCAACCCAGCATAACGTCTTAACTAAGTCCTATCAATCAATCTATACGGTGTACCACCCCCTACCGTGCATACACCAACCAAACCTCACACAATTGAAACACTAGCGACCGGGAAAAACCCTTCAAGACGATTGGACTATACGCAAATATAATACCCGAACAATTAAAAGTCAAGGGGGGGGTGGAGAAAAAATATTGCAATCAGGGCCGGCCCTGTTTTTGTTTTACCGCAGAGTTTAAGGAGTTGGTCGCTGAGTTGCGCGGAGTTTATGGGTTCTGTCGGGTTTCAACCTGGCATATACCATATAAGCCGGTATAACACGAAAGATAACCATTGTAAGGTCGGGATCATGCGCCAGCAGTGCATAGTCCCGCGGCTAAAGCCGTGGTTTGAATTAATCCTTTATGATCCGGTTTGCTTTGTAGATATCCACAATGAAGTTGCCTAAAATCTGCCCCATTTTATCAGCATGCTCATTCACCCATTGGCGAATTTCGCCATCTGCGATTTTTATCTTGACAGATATTTCTTCTTCTGAGCCCCCATATGTTGGCATTTTTTCGGCCAACTGCATCTTTTCTTCCCAAGTCATTTTAAGGGGTTCTTTACTCCATTCAATATCATCAAAATCGGGGTCATATGCTATGTCCTTATCGCTGTAATATATATTCTGTTCAGGGACCAGAATGCCTTGTTCTGCCAATGCTAAGGCATCAGCAGCCCGAATCTGGGTATCGTTCAAATCCTCGATGGTTACCCCTTTCAGGCTTTCATTATTCCTGGCCATTTCAATTGCCTGCTCAACTTTTACTTTCATCTTCGGATTGTTTAGATAAACTATTCTCAAGATAAGACTTTGTTTCTTGTTTACTCGCCTGCCTTGCTGAAATTATTCTGATCGAAACTGCCCTGAGCGTATAGACTACTGCAATCAATATCTTGCTGAATGTCTTTCCAATTCTGATAATTCTCAATTCTGTAGATGATTTACCAAGAAATTCAACTGAATTTTCATCCTCAAATACTTCTTTTGCCTTCTCAAAGCTAATAGAGTGCTTTTGTCGATTAGCCTTGTTTTTGTTTTCATCCCATTCAAATTGTAGCATATCAACGTCAGGCTTTATGGTGTTTTTAGTCTCCTTCACCCACGAAGTTCCGAATTTTTTCCAACAAAGTCAATATCACATACAGCCACGGGTGTAATTTACTCGAGCCGCCCCGCAGGCCCTGTTTTACCGCAGAGTTAAAGGAGTTTGGCGCAGAGTTGCGCGGAGTATTTTAAATCCTGCTCTGCGCAACTCCGCGAATAACTCCAATTACTCCGCGGTTAAAAAAATGGCGAACCACAGGCAGACCGCCCTCCCCTCCCCTCCTATCCAATCAATAATTCCCTATATTTACCCCTCTTATTCATCAAAACATCGCCTTATCATGAATAAAACCCTTCTGCTATTTTGCATGTTGTGCTATGTCTTTTCGGCCACGGCGCAACTCACACAGCCGCCTTTTACGCCGGCGGTAGAGCGCATAAAAAGCGTTGATCAGCGCAAGGCGCTTAAAGAGAAATCTATTGTCGACGCGGTGAAGTTCCGCAATGTGGGGCCGACGGTGTGCAGCGGCCGCGTGGTCGACCTGGAGGTGTCGCCCGCCGATGCTTCGCATTTTTATGTGGCTTATGCTTCCGGCGGACTTTGGAAGACGACGAATAACGGCACTACTTTTGAACCGCTTTTTGACAATGAAACGGTGATGACTATCGGCGATATTGCCGTCAATTGGAAGAATAATACGATTTGGCTGGGCACGGGGGAATCTAATTCGAGCCGGTCTTCTTATGCGGGCGTGGGGATGTATAAAAGTACGAATGGCGGTAAGACCTGGCAATACCTGGGACTGGGTGAAAGCCACCATATCGGTCGCATTGTGCTGCATCCAGGCAATCCCAATGTGGCCTGGGTGGCAGTGTTGGGCCACCTGTATTCTCCCAACCAGGAAAGGGGCGTGTATAAGACTACCGACGGGGGCAAGACCTGGACAAAAACGCTGTTTATTAACGATGATACGGGCGTGGTCGACCTGCTTATTGACCCCGCCTCGGCTAATACGCTCTACGCCGCCGCCTGGGATCGCTCGCGGCGCGCCTGGGATTTTGTGGAGTCCGGCAAAAATACGGGCATTTATAAGAGTACCGACGGCGGTAATACCTGGACTTTGCTGACGGCTAAAAATGCCGGTTTTCCGGTTGGTGAAGGCGCAGGGCGCATCGGACTGGCGATGACGCGGCAGGGCGGCAAACCGCTGCTGTATGCCGCTATCGATAATTATTTCAGAAGACCGGAGGAAGCGCCCGAAGGCGAGGTGCTGACCAAGAAGATGCTCAAGTCGATGAGCAAGGATTCTTTTTTACAGCTTAAGCCTTACCTGATTAAGGAGTTTCTGCAAAACAACGGCTTCCCCGAGAAATATACGGTGGAATCGGTGCGGGCTATGGTGGAAAAAGACAAGATCAAACCCGCCGCTTTGGCAGAATATACCGAAGACGCCAATTCGCTGCTTTTTGATACGCCGGTGATCGGACTCGAAGTTTACAGCTCGGCCAATGAAGGCAAATCCTGGAAAAAAACGCACGAAGGGTATATCGACCAGGGCTATAATTCGTATGGTTATTATTTTGGAAATATCCGGGTATCGCCCCGCAATCCCAATAAGCTCTATATGCTGGGTTATCCCGTGTTGCGCTCCGACGACGGCGGTAAAACCTGGAAGTCGATCAACGGCGATAATGTGCACGTGGACCACCATGCGCTCTGGGTTAGTCCGACACGCGATGGCCACCTGATTTTGGGCAACGATGGCGGTATCAATATCTCTTACGACGACGGCGAAAGCTGGATCAAGTGCAATTCGCCGGCAGTGGGACAGTTTTACGCCGTGGCAGTGGATATGGCAAAGCCCTACAACGTGTATGGCGGCCTCCAGGACAACGGCGTATGGAAAGGCCCCAGTACTTACCAATATAGCACGGAATGGCACGGCAGCGGCCGTTATCCCTATTCCGAATTAGTGGGCGGCGATGGCATGCAGGTAGCCGTCGATACCCGCAATAACGAGATCGTGTACACGGGTTTCCAGTTTGGCAACTATTTCAAAATAAATACCCGCACGGAAGAGCGCAAGTTTATCACGCCCAAACACGATCTCGGCGAGCGCCCTTACCGCTGGAACTGGCAGACGCCTATCCACTTATCCGTCCACAACCAGGATATCCTGTACATGGGCGCGCACAAGGTCTTCCGCTCGTTTAACGGCGGCGAAAAATTCGATGCGATTTCGGGCGACCTCACCAAGGGCGGGCAGAAAGGCGACGTGCCCTATGGTACGCTCACTTCTATCCACGAATCGCCGCTTCGCTTCGGACTGATCTATGCCGGCAGCGACGACGGACTGGTGCACGTGACCCGCGACGGCGGACAAGTCTGGCAGAATATCTCCACCGGACTGCCCGAAGATATGTGGGTGAGCCGGGTACAAGCCTCCAAATTCGACGAGGGTACGGTGTATGTGTCGCTCAACGGCTACCGCTGGGACAATTTTACGCCCTACCTGTACGTATCAAGCGATTACGGCAAGACCTGGCGCCGGCTGGGCAAAGACCTGCCCCTGGAGCCGGTAAATGTGGTTAAGGAAGACCCGGTGAATGCCCGTATTCTTTATGTGGGCACCGATCACGGTCTCTATGTCTCCCTCGACGGCGGCGAATCGTTTATGGCTATGACCAATGAGTTGCCCGCGGTGGCTGTTCACGATGTGGTGATCCACCCCCGCGACAATGACTTGCTGGTGGGCACACACGGGCGTTCGCTGTATATCGCCGGTGTAAAAGAGTTGCAACAACTCACGCCCGAAGTGCTGGCGATGCCATTGGCGGTATTTGAACTCAAAAAACAGCGCTATAGTCCGCGCTGGGGAAGCAAATCGATCTTCAACGAAAATAAAGCCGATATTAAGCTGCCTTTCTACGCCAACGAGGCCGGCAAGGTGCAGATCAGCATACAAACAGAAAGCGGCCTTGAGCTGCATACATTCAGCGTAGATGCCGCCAAAGGCCTCAATTACCCCGCCTACGATTTCCGCATCGACGAAAAAGTGCTGGAGGATTATACGAAGTTGCTGAACGAAAAACGCAAGGCGGATGAAAAGCCGGTGAAGTTGACTAAGGCGGATTCGGGAAAATACTATTTGTATAAAGGGACGTATAAGGTGGTTTTCACCAAAGGGGATGTGGTGAAGGAGACTAAGTTAGTGTTGGAATAGGTTTTTCACCACAGAGTTTCACGGAGTTTACACGGAGTTACACGGAGTCTAAATCTAGCTCTGTGAAACTCCGTGTAAACTCTGTGTACCTCTGTGGTAAAAAAAACAAGGCCGACAACCGCCTATTGTTTCTTCGGCTGCGCCGGCAAAGACGCCGGCTTCCTCGGATTATCCAGATTCGGGTGGTTGAAGTGCAGGCCGGTGAACTCCTGGTATGACTGCGCCATGGCGGCCAGCTTGGCCTCGTCGTACAACTTACCGGTGAAGGTAATCGCCGATGGTTTGAGGTTATCAAAGCTGTTAGGCACGCAGATACTGGGGTGACCGGTCAGGTTGGTGATCAGCAGGCCTTTGCCTTCCGTGGCCGGGTGGACGATCACGTCTACTTGTGCATACATCTTATTGACTTCTTCGATAAGCTTCGCACGCAGGCGCTGCGCCTGGATGTACTCCACTGCGGGTATCTGGCGGGCCTGGCGGAACACGTTGGGCCAGGCATTGCGAATCTGCTTTTCGAGCTGATCGTCTTTGTTGGTGCGGGTTAATTCATCGAAAGCGGCAGCAGCTTCTGCTTCCAGGATGAAATCGATGTTGGGCAGTTGGGGCCATTCCAGGGGCACCAGTTCAAAACCCATGTCCCGGAGTTTCTCTATCGTAGCCACATCCTTGTCGGAGCCGGGATACACCTTTTCCATTTCGCTTTTGATGAAGCCTATTTTGAAGCGGTTAGACTTATCGGCGTTGTTATATACAAAAGGTACAGCTGCCACCGAGAGGTCCTTGCTGTCAGGTCCCACAATGGCTTGCAATACGATAGCGCATTCTTCGCCGCTGCGGCAGATGGGGCCTACCTTGTCCATCGTCCAGCTCAGGGCCATGGCGCCATGGCGGCTCACGCGGCCGAAGGTGGTGCGAAGGCCTGTTACGCCGCAGGTAGCTGCGGGTGATACGATAGAGCCGTATGTTTCGGTACCGATAGCAAAGGGTACCAAGCCGGCAGAAACGGCAGCTGCCGACCCTGCGCTGGAGCCGCTGGAGCCGCTATCCAGGTTCCAGGGGTTGCGGGTTTTGCCGCCAAACCACTCGTCGCCCCAAGCCAGGTAACCCGTGCTCAGCTTGGCTACAAGTACGGCCCCTGCTTCTTCGAGACGCTTAACAACCGTAGCGTCGTAGTCGAATTGCTGGTCTTTGAAAGGCTTTGAACCCCAGGTCGTTTTACCCGTTTTAGTAGCAAACAAGTCTTTGACGCCGTAGGGTATGCCGTGCAGAATGCCTTTGTAGGTGCCGTTTTTCAGGTCTTCATCCGCTTTAGCAGCCTGTTTGAGCGCCTCTTCTTCCATCAGCGTGACCACGCATTTCACCTTGGGGTCGTATTTTTTCAAACGCTCGATATATAACTTCGTAAGTTCTACCGAGGTAATTTGCTTACTAGAAATAAGGTGAGCTAATTGCTGGATACTAAAAAAAGCGAGTTGGTTTTTGTCGTCGGGGAGTTTTACGGTTGCGGGAGTATATCCGCCTGCCATTGAAAATTGCGGCATCTTAAAACCTGCCGGCTGCGGGTTAAATACAAAGGCGGGAGAAAGCCCGTTGGGCAGGGCCAAAGCACGGTTTTCCGTATAATAGGTGCGGTATTCTTCCAGACCCTTTACCATAGAGTCGAGTTCGGGCTTCGTAAATTCCAGTCCGGAGATATTGGCGGCGCCTTTGATGTCATTGGCGGTAATGGCGGTCAGCAGCGACTGGCCGGTAAAAGCCAGCAGTGCCATTCCACTCAGGATCAATGCACCCCAAAGCGTTAGTTGCCTCTTGTTCATGATGAGAATAATTTAATGATACGAATAAAATTCGGCGCGAATTTGACAAAAATTAAGCACAATACGCAGGCTTTAACGGAATCTTAGGATTTGGAGCCCTAATTATGACAATGTAGCAACACAATTTTTACCGCAACAAGACATAGAAAACCCTAAATTTGCGGCCTATTTCAAAAAAAGCAATCGAAATCGATGAAACATCCGGTTAAGGTATTCAAATTCGGCGGCGCTTCGCTGCGCGATGCCGATTCGGTGAAAAACGTAGCCTCCATTCTGCAAGGCTACAAATCCGACAGACTGCTTATTGTGGTCTCCGCTATGGGTAAAACCACCGATGCCCTCGAAAAGGTAGTGGCAGCCCACGCCGGCAAAACCGGAGAAGCATACGAACTGCTGGAAGGCGTCAAAAAAGCCCACTACGGTATCTGCGACCAGCTATTCGATAAAAACGACGAGGTGTACGCCGCCGTCAATGATACTTTTGTAGAAATCGAGTGGATACTGGAAGAAGAACCCCACGATAATTACGATTATATGTACGACCAAATCGTGTCGGTGGGCGAGTTGGTCTCCTCGAAAATAGTGCAGGCTTTTTTAAATAAAATGAACCTGCCCACGCAGTGGCTCGACGCCCGCGACGTGATCCTCACCGATGATATTTTCCGCGAGGGCTGGGTGCAATGGCCCGAAACGGAAGCCCGCTGCGAAAAAGTCGTTTTGCCCATGATCGAAAAGGGCGGTTTTATCCTCACCCAGGGCTTTATCGGAAGCACCCAGGAGAATTTTACCACCACGCTCGGCCGCGAAGGCTCTGACTATACCGCCGCTATCTTTTCGTATCTACTCGACGCCGATAGTATGACGATATGGAAGGACGTGCCCGGCGTGCTCACTGCCGACCCCCGCCTGTTTGACAACGTGACGAAACTCGATCGCCTCTCCTACAAGGAAGCCATCGAGATGACGTATTACGGCGCTAAGGTGATCCACCCGAAAACGATCAAACCGCTCCAGAATAAAAGCATCCCGCTGTATGTGAAATCTTTTAAAGACCCCGACGCGGAAGGCACGTTTATCTCCGGAGAGGTAGAAGACCACTACCCTCCCATGATTGCCGTGGAGCAAAATCAGGCGCTGTTGCAAATCTCTACCCGCGACTTCTCTTTTGTCGCCGAACACCATATCAGCTATCTGTTCAATTTTATCGCCGAGATGCGCATCCAAGTGAATATGATGCAAAATACGGCCATCAGCTTTGTGATGTGCGTCAACGATATAGACGATAAGGTGGAGCGTTTTATTGAAAAAATTGACGACAAATTTAAGGTTATCCTCGACCGCGGCCTCGAACTCGTCACCGTGCGCCACTACCGCGACGATCTGATTGAAAGCCTGCACGAAGGCAAAATCGTGATGCTCGAAGAACGCCTCGGCAATACGGTGTCGATGGTGATGAAGAAGGTGCCGATGATGAAGAGGAAGATTTGAGGTTGTGGGTTGTCGGTTATCGGTTGTCGGTTGTCGGTTGTCGGTTGTCGGTTATCGGTTGTCGGTTGTCGGTTGTCGGTTCATTATTATTCGTAATTCGTAATTCGTCATTCGTCATTCCTTTACAACATCCTGCCATACCTCCCATTGCTCATCGCCGAAATGGTGGTAGATGTGGAGAAACAGGGATTTGATAACCTCGCTATATCCTTTTAACCGAAATGATAATTGGCCGGCGTAAGCCATGTCGGGGTGGTAATAATCTGCGATAAAATTATATTCGATAGGCAAAGTAGGATGATTCTGCAGGCCGAAATGCCAAGCCGTAGCGGCTAAGGTGCCCTGGTCGCGGGTTTTCCAGGCAGGGTCGCTGAAAATAGCCGACGTCCACTGATGCCATTGTTCCATGAATTCGTGCGATTGGGCGTCGAACAGGAATACGCCGCCGTTCCAGTGGCGCCAGTCGGGTTCGGTGATTTGTAAACCGAATTTTTCTAAAATCCGCTGGTGCAGTTTTTCGGATTCTATGTGGCTGATGTTTTCGCCGTCTTCGTCGCGCCAGACTTTATGTAAAGCATCCCAACTGAATGATGTGGTTTTTTCAATATGCCGAATGACGTAGTTTTCTTCATACAAAAATTGACCATTTAAATCGTACCATTTGGCAGTCGATTTGTCATAGCGATAACCACTTTCGGCTACAAACAAATCAAAGTCGAGTGGTACGCTGAATATTTTTCGGTGGAGAAATTCTAAATACTCAAATTTATTTTTATTTTTAATTAAACTAATCAATTGTATTATTTTAAAAATCATTTTCTGAAAAAGCGCAACTATTAGTTTGACAGGTTGATTCAATAATGATTTTAAAGAAAAAGTATGCAATGGCCGTTTTTTATGAAAAATATCCTTTAATGAATTTATTCGCCCCACATGATCGCCGGCAGCACGCAATTGCGCTTCGTCTTCCTGCCGGAATTGGTAGTATAAATCGGATTGCAACTCCTGCTTAGCCAAGAGCCTATCGAACTTCTCATCGTGCACGGCCGTTGGACTGAATGCCTTGAGCCGGCAGTGATCGGTACAGAAAGTAACCGGCGTAGCGTAACGCTGAAAAATATCGTCTACTCCCGGTCGAATGGCCACTACGTCGGTATCGAGATAGCAATAAAGCGGCCCGGCTGGCAAGATGCGGTGCAGACTGGTTTTCAACCAAATGGAAGCCTGGTGATTATCCATCCATTCGGGGGCCGAAATGTCGATTATCTGATCGTGTTGGATTGATTCTTCATTTCTATTTTGATCTGTTACAATAAGTATCTCGCAGCTGCTGTATTTTATTAATCGCGCTAGCGAAAAATGCAGTGTCTGTGTGTGTTTTTTTTCACCGCAAACGACAAAAACAAATATTTTTTGCTGATTATTCATACCAACGTCGCACCCATTTTTCCAATACTGTAAATTTCCATAAACGCCAGTGATCTTGTTCGTTTATCATTATTTGCAATCCTTCCTTACTCAATATTTGCTGTTGAATTAAGGCGCCATTTTGCAGTTGCGTTTTATACCAGGGAATATCCATGTAATACGTATCGGGACCTACAAAGCCTTGTTTCGGGCGTTGTAAAATAGTCTCCGGAAGGCTATGTCTGATATTGGCGTAAAGCAAAAATTTGGTTTCCTCCGGTCTGAAATACACTTTTTGATCAAGTGACAGCATAAATTCCACCAATTCGTGATCCAAAAAAGGCACGCGTACTTCGAGCGAATGAGCCATGGAGGCGCGATCCATTTTCGTAAGCACCAATTCGCCCATAAAAGTACAAATATCGAGGTATTGAAACGCTTTGAGCGGCCGCTCGAAGAGCCGGTAATGGCGATTATAAAACCACTCCGATTGCGGGTTGATGAATTTCCATGTGTCCGCATGGAGATAGTTGCGCAAATTGGCGCTGTTCATTCGCCCCATCGCCATGGCTTCTGCGTATTTTTCTAAGAAAAAAGAAGGCCGACGCAGCAGCAAATGCATCAGTCCATCACCCCAGGCGGCTGCCCTGGAGTGCGGGGCAATATCTTTCTGCCACCAATACCCGCCGAATATTTCATCGGCGCCTTCGCCCGAAAAGACGGCTTTGTTATGCCGTGCAGCCAGTTGGCTGACCATATAAGTGGGGATGATCGATATATCGGCAATGGGTTCGTCGTAATGGTAAACCAGGGTATCCAGCAGGTCTAATTCGCCTTTGGTGGCGATTGCCGTATGCAGCGGTACTTTCAGGTGTTTAGCGACAACCTCCGCATATAAATGCTCGCTGTTTTCCCAAGCTTCAAACCCGATGGAAAACGTATCAGGCCGGTAGCCCTGACGGGTCATGTAGTCTACCAAAGCGCTGCTGTCGTAGCCGCCGCTGAGAAAAGCGCCGATAGGTACGTCGCTACGCAGATGAATTTTAACTGACTGGGAAAGCAGGCTGTGCACTTGTTCGATAGCTGATGCAACAGGTATTCGCTCATAACCCAGCTGCGGGCGCCAATAACGCTCTACGCGCTTTTCTGTTGGGCCGTTTTCGCCCATATGCAAATGGAGAAAATGACCGGGCGGCAGTTTGTGTATATTTTCCCAAATGGTATCGGGGCTCGGTATGTAGCGGTAGGTCAGGTAGTCGCCAATCGCATGACGGTTTAATGGCGGTCGCCGGGTTTCGCCATGCAGCATGGCCTTGATTTCGGAAGCAAACTGAAAGGAGCCATTGAATTGTCCGTAATAAAGCGGCTTGATACCAAAGCGGTCGCGGGCCAGAAAGAGTTTTTTGCTTTTTTGATCCCAAATACCGAAAGCGAACATGCCCTTGAGCCGCGATAAAACGCCGTGGCCCCATTCCTCATAGCCGTGCAATATGGCTTCGGCGTCGGTTTGAGAAGAAAAACTGTGTCCAAGTTGTCTCAACTCTTCCCGCAGTTCGAGGTAGTTGTATATTTCGCCGTTAAAAACAAGCCAGATATCCCTATCCTCGTTGCACATAGGCTGACGGCCTGCCACCGACAAGTCCAGGAAGGACAACCTCCTGAAACCCAGCGCAGTCCGGCCATCCTCTGAAAACCAGGAGGAAGCATCATCGGGGCCCCGGTGGCTCAGCGTGTCCCGCTTGGCGTTAAATACGGCGGGATCAATGGAGCCTTGATCGTTAATTTGTCCGTTGATGCCACACATCGCGCAGTTCTTTTAATAACCAAAGCGGGACTTGAAGGGTCCCCGGAAAAATGATCAAGTGTGCCAATAATAATAAGCCGTTGAGAGGCTGCTGGATCGCAGCCAAAATCAATAAGGTGATGGGCAACCAGGCCTCATAAAAGTCATTGGGCACGTACCACAAGCGAAATAACCAGCGTTTTGGCGATCCCTTGAAATACCCCCATCGAAAAAGCAGCCACGCATAAATGGCGTAAAACAACGCCAGAGACCACTCTAAAGCGCTGTCGAGCATAAAACACAATGCGGCCAGCCCTATCGCTTCGAGCGGCAGCAATATATAACTCAATATAGCTGCGCTGCGCAAGGCGCCGGTTTGCTGAATAAAAGTATAGATACCTGCCAATGCGTCGTTTTTGCGGTCTTTTATTTGGTGCTCCAGAATATTTCTCATGCCTTTCAGCGACAAGATAATGGCAATAATCCACAAAAGCGGTCCGGCATGCGCAACCTTTGCCCCCAATAACTGTGAAAAAGCAGCCAATGCAATAAAAACGGGAATTAAATGCCCATAACACAAATCACAAACGATGCCCAATATGGCCCGGTCTTTAAATCGATAAGGCGGCACGGCATAAACGACCAGCGCAGCATAAAGTGCCACCAACAAACCCAGGGTTTGGTAGGTAGCCGGCAGGTAAAACCAGGGCAGCCAGCCCAATGCCTGCAGGATAAGCGTGACTCCTATGCGTTGCCAGGGCTTCATATGGGCTACCGCATTGGGTTTGCCTGCCAACCGGTCGGCACTGATATCCATCCAGTCGTTTACCCAGTAACCGAACGCCGCGCTGCCGGCAAAACTGAGTAGGAATAAACCCAGCGGCAGTAGAAATGGACCAAAGGCAATGGACTCATGCCATAAATAGAAATAAAACACGGCCAGTACCGGCGGGGCCAGGTGGTTCCACCATAAAAATGCGCGCAGCGCTGAAAGCATAGCTTTTACAAAGTTGTGCAACACGTTTTTCCTTTTCGTACTATTGTGCTTATCTTTAATCTCTGTGTAAGGGTTTAGCGATTGGGTTTAGCTGTAAGTTTAGAAAACTAAACCCTAAAGCTAAACTGCGCATGCACTAAACCCTAACGCTAAACTACCGAAGGCACTAAACCGTTACAATTCAACTCAATATGCGAACAATTTTTTATCAACCCGAACAGCAACAACAATTTATAGAAAAAGGGTATGTGACGATGCCTTTACTCAGCGAAGAAGAAGTGGCATATATACTTCGGGAACTCCAGGATATGCGGCCCCACGACGGTTTTGCGCCTGTTGGATTGCGATCGGATTACCACTGCACTTTCCTGGATACCAACGAGGATTACAAGCGCCGTGCTTACGAATTGATCAATTCTGTTTTTATTCCGCATCTGGAAAAGGTGCTGCACCAATACCGCATCATTACCGGCAATTTTTATATCAAACAACCCGGCAAAGGCAAATTTGAAATCCACCAGAACTGGATGCATACCCCCGATGAAAAACATACCACCGTGACCATCTGGTGTCCGCTTCTGGATGTAGACCGTCGCAACGGCACCCTGGAAATTGTGCCCGGAAGCCATAAAATTGTGCCCGACGTAGCCACCGTCAATGTGGATTATTATTTCAAACCTTTTGAAGAAGTCCTGGAAGAAAAATACCTGCAGCCGGTTGTGCTAAAAGCCGGCGAATGCATGATTTTTGACGATACGCTGATTCATTATTCCGGACAAAATACCAGCGATAAACCCCGCATTGCCATTCAAATCGAGGCGATTCCCAACGAAATGACGCCGGTATTTTATCACTTCGACAAGGATAATCCCGAAAAGGGTTTTGAAGTGTTTGAGGTCGATGCCAATTTTTTTATGAAAGGCAATTTGACCAATATGCACCAACGGCCGACGCACCTGCGCAGCCTCGGGTTTACGCCCAATATCAACCGGCCGTTATCTGAATCCGAATTTCTTGAGAAAATGAAAACCGGGCCGGCTACCAGGGAAGTTATTTATGCGCAGGTGTAAGGATTGTCGGTTGTGGGTTGTCGGTTGTCGGTTATCGGTTCAGTTCACTGTAAACAGTTTCTTTTTTTGCTTGATATAAAGACAAAGCTTCTGCACAAAAAGCGGCAGTTAATTCCGGCGAACCGGCGCGGAAGTTGCGGTCTTTGCTGACAAAATAGATGTGGCTTTCCCATTGTGCATTTTCAGCGGCCTCCCCTATTTCGGCGATCCATTTGTCTAAATCGGGTAGAATATCCAAATTAAAATGCAGGCAGGTGGCCGCCATCATGGCTTTTTTGAACAGGTTCTCCGGTTCAGCCAATACACCTTGCGCTACCAAACGCCGGAATATATCCGCTGCCGGTCCCAGTCCTTTTACCCCATGAAAATAAGCCCTGGAAACGTGATAAAAAACAACCAATGGGTCGGCATAATACTGCAAAGGCATACTGTTGGGCTTTTCCAATTGCTGCAATATTTGCAGGATACAGGGCCTGGTTTTTGGCGTTTCGCCGAGGTACAGCAATACGTTGGCCGCAACAGCCGGCTCGAAATCATCCAGTGAAAGCATGGGAGATGCCAGTACCAATTGAATATTTCGGAGGTCTTTTTTCAAAAAGCGATACAACGCCGGATAGCGCCACATGCCCAGGCGAGGCAGGAGCCAGGTAAGGCAATATCCATCAGCATTGACGTTTTGAAGGATGTATTTTTTGTTATCGAGCGGAAATCCGCCTGAGGCCAATGCAAACGAACACAAGGCCGTATCGTCGAGGTCGATAGGCACATTGTGGGTTTGCTCGCCGTGTGCCCAAAACCGCCACAAGCCTTTCCACTCCATTTGATGCAGTAAAAAGTGGCAGCCTTGTTTCATAATTTGCGCAGCCAGGGGATCAGAAAGCCCGGATATCGCGCACAAAACATTGGCATGAACAAATGGCGAGGGGTCGGTATAAAACCAGCCTTTGTCGCCCAGCGGGTGTTCAGGCGGATACGATTCCAGCGAGCGAAATTCTCCGTTTTCTCCCTGCCGTTCCGCCAAAAATTGCAATATTTGCCCCAGCTGTTTTTCTGTTTTCATAACATCGAGTAAATCCTTGAATCCTGTAACAAATGGCACAAATTACTAATCCCGGCTTGTATAATTTCCAGGTTTTTTCTCCCCATGAAATTGCCCGGTTTTCAACCGCCATCGAAGATATACAAAGCGGCGCCTCCGACGGCATCGTCATTGAGGGTTTGTTGCCCCCCGAAGATGCCCGGCGAATGAGTGCACAATTCAAGGCGATGGTGCGGGAATCTCCCCACGAGCAGATTTATCACCCCACTAGTTTCGGACATGTGTTCGGCGCCACGCTCATGGAATCCGACCTCGACCATTATTTTCGCCGTGCAGCGCTGGCCCGCCAGGCTTTCGAACAACTCTTTCTCCATCGTTTCGAATCGCTTGTTTTCGGCACTTTATCCCGTCTGACTTCCCTGTACGGCATCCAC
>JAEUUQ010000447.1 GCA_016787505.1 Saprospiraceae bacterium
CGAAGAGTTGCGCAGGGTCACGTTGCCGTCGAGGTCAACACCCAGCGAGGGCACGTTGCGCAGGGCGTCTTCGGCAGTACCTCCCGCAGCTACGGCGTTTTTGTCTACGCGGAATACTTTTTTATCGAGGGCCAGGGTAAGGCTGCCTGCTTCGCCCTTTACCAATACTTCGTTAAGGGTTGTCGATTGGGTTTCGAGCACGATATTGCCCAGATCCTGGTCGAATTTGGAAGCCATCGCGCTCATGTCGGCCTGCCCGTCAGCCCGCCGTGATGGCCTGGTGACGCCAAACGATACTTTCCGCTCAACATCCGCATACCCCAGAAAGCTCACTTTTAAGGTGAATTCTCCCATTACCGGCAGTTTCTCGAGGCTGAAATCGCCGTTATCTTCGGTGATCTGCCCGGTGATCAAGGTTTTCTTCATGCCCCGGCTCACCGAGTCGAATTTCATGCCGTATAATTCTACGGTGGCGTAGCCTACGCCTTTCCCTTTTTCGTCCACGACTTTGCCATAAAAATGACCGATGTTCATCTGTCCGTTTCTACCGCCGGGAAATGCAGGCTGCTGGGCAATAATCGCAGCAGACCACAAGCTTAACAACAGTACGCTAAGGGTGATTTTTAAATTTTTCATGTCAATTATTGTAATAAGGTTTTGTCACAATTATGTCAGTTCCATCTACTTGCCCAACCATAACCATATTAGTGGTGCGGTTGTTTAGATTTGGCATAAATAGCTTGATGTAACTATTCTATTACGATACAAAACAACGGCGAAAAACAATACCATATTTGTAGTGTAGACGAGCAGGGCAAATGAGGAGGCAAAAAGGGCAAAGGAGGAGACTTGGCGAATTGGCGACTATGCGACTGTACGACTGTACGACTCGTACGATTCAATATATACTTGTTCGTACAGTCGTAAAGTCCTACAGTCGTACAGTCGTACAGTCGTACAGTCCAGCCTTTCCGGGACATCCATAAGTTTTCCGGTTTTCATCTCCTCAATCCTCGTTTTCATCTCCTTCGTGAGCCGGTTCGGTAAATATCCCCTATTTTTGTATTTAGAATTAAATTGTATATCATTGCTAACGCGAAAAATAAATACGGAAAAATTATACCGGCTCTTGTTCCTGCTCTTGTTTTGGAGCATGTGGCTCGGCTGGCCTTTTCTGAATTCCGAGGGGCACGAAACCTTTCGCCGCTTCATGGTACTGATGATTCCGGTGAATTTGACTTTTATCCCCTTGTTTTTCTTCAACACGGAATGGCTGATCCCCAAAATACTTGACAAACGGGGGGTGAGTTCGTACGTGGTGTCGCTTTTTGTAATGATCGCCGCCGTAACGGTTTTGCACCTCCTCATGAAAGACTGGCTCCTCCCGGAGGATATTCACCACAAACACAGAAGCCTATACCGCACGCTTATCCCCGTCATGTTTATTACTGCGGTAAGTACGGGATACGGGTTTATCACTTATCTGCTCGACCAGGAGAAAAGGCGCCGCGAGGAAAAGCAGGAACGCCTGCAATCGGAGCTGGCCTTTCTGCGATCGCAGATCAGCCCGCACTTTATTTTTAATATTCTCAACAGCCTGGTATATCTGATCCGCTCGCGCTCGGAACTGGCAGAAGCGGTTACGATCAAGCTCTCCGAACTGATGCGTTATATGCTGTACGAATCGGCGGATGCGCAGGTCTCGCTCGACAAAGAGGTGGACTATCTCTCTAATTATATCGAATTACAACAACTGCGCTTCGGCGAGGACGTTGATATCCGTTTTCACAAAGAAGGCAGGCCACACAGCCAGATTATCGAACCCATGCTGATGATCCCCTTTGTCGAAAATGCTTTCAAACACGGCGTGGGCTATGTGAAAAACCCGCTCATCGATATTTCACTTATTTTTGATGAAAAAACGCTGACTTTTATTGTTAAAAATAAAATTGCCCCCGATATGCCGGAAGACAAAGACAGCAATTCCGGCATCGGCCTGCGCAATGTGAAGCGACGACTGGAATTGCTGTACCCCCATAGCCACCAATTGACCCTTCGCAAAGACAATGAATGGTTTGTGGCGGAATTGGAGTTGCAGTTCGGCCATGAATAACTGTTGTCGGTTGTCAGTTGTCGGTTATCAGTTGCCGAGAACGGACAACCGACAACCGATAACCGACAACATTATGAACCTCCGCTGCATCGTCGTCGACGACGAAAGTATGGCCCGCAAGTTGCTGGAAGACTATATCCTGCAGATGCCGTTTTTGGAACTGGTAACCACCTGCAAAAACGCATTTGAAGCAATGGAGGTGTTGCAAAAGGAAGAGGTGCACCTTATGTTTCTCGACATACAAATGCCGGGTATGCTGGGCACGAAATTCCTGGCAGGTCTGCGCGCCAGGCCGATGGTGATATTCGCAACTGCTTACGCCAATTATGCCGTAGAAAGCTACGAGCTCGATGTAGTAGATTACCTCATGAAACCCGTGAGCCTCGACCGCTTTGCCAAAGCAACCCACAAGGCACTCGAAATCTGGCAGTTGCGCACCGGCATTACCTCCCAAATAACACAAACTCCCTCCGATAGCCCCGATTTCTTTTTTGTAAATTCGGAATACGCCCTGGTAAAAATACCGGTAGGCGAGGTGCTTTTTATCGAAAGCATGAAAGACTATGTGAAAATTTACCTAAAAAATGCCCCTAAACCCGTTCTCACCAAATCTACCCTCAAGGGTTTAGAGGAAAAACTGCCTTCCCAAAAGTTCCTCCGCGTACACAAATCCTTTATCGTGCACCTCGACAAGATTGAGGCCATCCGCAACCACCAGATCACGATCGGCGCCCACGAGATTCCCGTCAGCGAAGCCAATATGGATGAACTGCTGCGCTTGCTGCGCTATGAACGTTAGCAGGATGCAATAAAGGCTTACGTGCCTGGTTTATTGTTTTCTGCCATGGTTTGAATCCCCCTGGCCATAGCTGCAAATTCGGAGGGTATAAGAATAATAGTCGTGGTGTTTTGCTCGGCGCCGATCTCTGATACCATTTGCATGCGCCTGAGCTCCAATGCTGCAGGGTTTTCGGAGATTTGCTTGGCGCCCAACGACAATTTCTCGGAGGCTTCCAGTTCGGCATCGGCTTTGATAAGCCTGGCCCGCTTCTCTCGAATGGCTTCGGCCTCGCGCGCCATTGCCCGCTGCATCGACGAGGGAATCTCTACGTCTTTCATCTCTACCATTTCTATCTTGATCCCCCATTGTTCTGTAGATTTATCAACCAATACCTGTAGCGTATCGTTGATCTTGTCGCGTTCTTTGAGTACCTCGTCCAATAGATGCTGGCCTATAATATTGCGCAGCGTAGTGAGCGATACCTGGTATACCGCATTCCGGTAACTTTCTACTTTCAATATCGCCTTAGCGGGATCGATTACCCGGTACCACAATACGGCATTCACTTTTATGGTTACGCTGTCTTTTGTGATAGTTTCCTGCTGTTCAACATCTACTGTTATTGTGCGGGTATCTATTGTCTTTTTTCTTTCTATGATGGGAATAAGCCAGAACAACCCGGGACCTTTAATCCCTTTGAATCGTCCTAAATTGAATACCACAGCCCGTTCATACTCCTGTGCTACTCTGATGCCGGATAGCAATAAAACGGCAATAATAATCCCAATTAAAAGTGGCGTTGACATGGTGACATTTTTTATGAATGACGAATGACGAATGACGAATTAATAATGATTAATTTATAAATTAAAAAATTATTTTATTAGTTTCATTCGTAATTCGTAATTATTCATTCGTAATTAAACTAAGCCTTCCACAATTTATACGGCTTATCTGCATTCGTTTTGAATGGGAGGAAAACCTTTTTGCCGGTTCCGGCCGATTCGTAGGCGGCAAAAACAGCCTCCAGGACAGCCTTGCCGTCTTCGCCGGTTACCAGGGGTTGTTTATCATTTTTCACACAATCCACAAAATGGGCAAACTCTTGCGGGAAGCCGTAGTTCCATATTTCCTCGTATATGGTAAAACTCCAGCCGATAGTATGGCCCGCCTTTTCCACCGCGTAGCCGACGCCCTGGGTGCTGTAAGTCAGAATAGAATTGCCCTGTAACAAATCGGCATAAGCCTGGCCTTTGGTGCCGTGCACCTCCGCTTTGTCGTCCATACCGCCTTGTTTGGTCCAGCTTTCCTCGGCTACCGCCGTCACGCCGTTTTCAAATTCGAGGATAATAACCGCATTATCGTCGCCCCTGGTTTTATCGGTGTGCACGTGGGTGCCCATCTGGGCGTATACCGATTTGATGGGCGGGCGGCCCAGCATCCACCTGAAAAACTCGATAGCGTGGCAGCCCATGTCCATGGTCACGCCGCCGCCGGAGCGCTCCACATCCCAGAAATGATCGGCATGGGGGCCGTCGTGTTTTTCCGACTGCTTGATCAGCACCGGGTCGCCCAGTGCGCCTTCATCCAGCAAAGCCTTTAACCGCACATATTTTGGCGCAAAACAAAGCTCCTCGGCATACATCAGTTTAACACCCGCCTTTTTACAAGCTTCGATCATGAGGTCGGCTTCGGCCAGGTTCATGCAAAGCGGTTTTTCTACCACCACATGTTTGCCTGCCTGGGCCGCTGCCACCGTCAGCTCGCAGTGGTACAAATTGGGCGCCCCTATGACGATCATGTCGATTTCATCCATGGCCAGCATGGGTGTTATTTCGGTAAAATGGTGGGGAATGCCGTGTTTTTGCGCAAATTCACGGGCGTGCCCTGCCGTAGGCGACATGACGGCTACGAGTTCGGCGTCGTGTACGGTTTTTATGGCCTCGGCGTGTATTGAAGATACAAATTGAGAGCCCACCAGCCCTATGCCTACCTTTTTATTCATATCTTTTGTGTTTGAATTGCATGGTGCTAATATAGCGAATGTGCTGATTTGCTGATATGCTAATTTGCTAATAATCCAAAATCAATATGCATGCAATCTCCATCGACATAGGCGGTACGGCCATCAAATACGGACTCACGGACGAGCGCGGCCGAATTTATTGGGAAAATAGCTCCCCCACCCCGCTTACCTCTCAGGAAGCTGTGCTGGATGAAATTATGGCTTGCGTACAACGCGTAAAATCGGCCAATCCGGGCTTAATACCGGAATGTATAGGCATCGGCACCCCTGGCCTTGTAGACATAACGAGGGGTTACGTGATGGGCGGCGCGGGGCAATTGCCCGAATGGGAAAATCTGCCCTTGGCGACGATTATCGCCGATGCAACTGGGCTGCCTGTTTATGTCGACAACGACGCCAATATGATGGCATTGGGCGAATACATCTTCGGCGGAACCCCACGGGTTGCCAACGCACTGTTTTTTACCATTGGCACCGGCATAGGCGGCGCTATCATTATTGAAGGTGAATTGTACCGGGGCAGCAAAAACGCGGGCACCGAACTGGGCTGTTTTCCCTGGCATTGGGAAGGCCGATGGGGCTATTGGGAGGATTTTGCTTCCATGAAGACCCTCACGGAGCGGTACAACAAATTATGCGATGCAGGCAGCGAGATTGTTGCTACCGCAAAAACTATTTTTGAAAAATTGGAACGCGGCGAGCGCTTGGCCCATCAACTCGTGGATGAAAATGCCGAATTGATTGGTCGCGGCATCGCCGGTTATATCAATATCTTTAACCCCGATGCCATTATTATCGGAGGAGGCATTTCGGATTCACAACCCAACTTTATCGAACAGATAAAGACAATAGCATTTGAGCATGCCCTGGAAGACTGCCGGCGGGGTGTCGATTTTTTTGCTGCATCGCTGGGCAATAAAGCAGGTTTCGTAGGGGCGGGTTATTACGCTTTGCAGCGGTTTACCCAACAGCCAGGATCATCAGGGTAAAGCCGCTTTATCACAAATACAAGTAACATCATGGTGCAGCCAAAGAAAAGAGGCTGGTAACTGCGGCGTAATATGGCGGCTCAGCAGTTGCGATAATACATCCCTTTTGTGGCTGCCATTGGCTACCAGCAGTATTTTTTTTGATCGTAAAATATCCCCTATACCCAACGTAAGGCCGTGTTCCGGAATATAATCGGCGGCAGCGATCATGCTATGCGAGCGGCTTGTGTCCGACAACTTGCTGAGGTGTGCCACAGGCTCCAAAAAAGCACGCGGCTCATTAAACCCGAGATGGCCATTGGTTCCGATACCCAATACGCACAAGTCGATAGGCCCGTTTTCTGATAAATATTGCTGAACTTTATCTATCTCGTTTTGGGGATTTTCGTTTTTACCATTAAACAAAAAATGATCGCGCAAATCCAGCGGCTCCACCAATTGCCGGTTCAATTGAAAAGCGCTGCTATATGGATTATCAGGAGAAAGGCCCGCCCATTCGTCAAGGGCTAAAAGCCGAAATGACTTTCCGGCCATCTGTTCCGCCACTAAATCATAAGCCTTCCTCGGCGTATTGCCCGAGGCTGTACACAGCAAAAAGTTGGATTTGGACAGGATAGACGCACAGATATACGAAGCCGCCAACCGGCTCACTTCTTCGTAATCTTCGGCGATTTGCCATTTGAAGTTGTTGTTTACGTGCATGATTCGCCATTTTTTCGCAAAAGAAGAGAGTTATATTACATTAAATGAAATGATCATAATGAGCAAGAACATACTAATCAGGCCAATGAGAAAAAAAACGTCGGCAACCCGTTCGTAATAAATTCCTCTGCTGGAAGTAGTGCGTAAAGAGAGGAAAGAAAACACGCAACTCGTCATAAATAAGATGGTAGAGAAGGTGGTGATTTCATCAATTACTGAGGCCTGCCGGAGGTCTTGCACGCGCAAGGCCGTTAAAACAATAAAGCAAATTCCCAGTAAATTGGATGACGTATTCAGAATGTGGGAAGATTTGTTGTTAGGCATGAAGCATTAATTATTCTTTTTTTACATAATGCAAAATTTCAGCGAGTATGGCTAGTTGTTGCTCTTGTATTTTATTCAGCGTTTGAATTTGCTCTTCCAACAGCAAGTCAACTTTTTGATTCAGGCCCCGGATCTCTATCTCTGCTTTCAGATTTACCAAATAATCGTTTTCTGCCCTTTTTCGGTCTTTTTCCTCTTGCCTGTTTTGGCTCATCATGATAATCGGGGCCTGCAATGCTGCGATACACGACAGTATCAGATTCATGAGAATAAAGGGATAGGGGTCAAACTTTAATCCTGCAATAACAAGCGAATTGAACAAAATCCAGAGAAACAGTACAATTATGAAAAAAATAATAAAAGTCCAACTACCTCCAAAACGTGCAACCTTATCGGATATTTTTTGCCCCGGAGTGATCATTTCCTGGGGTGGGTACAGCAGGTTATTCAAAATAAGTTCTTCTTCCTTAATTGTCTGATCGACAATCTGATGGAGCTTCTCGATCTGTTTGCTCTCTATTGAGTCGTATTTCTTGATCATATTATCCTTCATGAGACTCCGGTTTTATTGTGAACGGTATGTATATACTAAAAGGAGGGACGCCTTTTTTTCCACAATGCTATTAATGAAACGACGGCCCAGGCGCCTTCCAATATAGTAAAAGGTACGGATTGTATGAGAATAGAAGAGATACATGCGAGCCCCGCGCCTACGAGGTTCAATATCAGATAAAGTCTATCTGTCTGCGCAAGTTTGCCGTATACGCTCAGAAAATACGCCAATAAGATCAGAAATACGCCGGTGTAGCCGATGAGGTCTGCCATGAGGCCAAAATTACGAATTACGAATTAATAATGATTTATTTATAAATTAAAAAATAGTTTTATTAATTTTATTCGTAATTCGTAATTATTCATTTGTAATTAAAAAAAGAGCCTTCCCCGGTTAACACCAGAAAAGGCCTTTATTTTTGTGGAGGTAAGGGGAGTCGAACCCCTGACCTCTTGCATGCCATGCAAGCGCTCTAGCCAGCTGAGCTATACCCCCGTATTTATATTTTTCACTCTCTTGTGAGCTACTGCAACCGGCCCCCCCTGTGGAGGTAAGGGGAGTCGAACCGCTGACCTTCCCGACACGTCGTGTCGGGACGCTCTAGCCAGCTGAGCTATACCCCCGGAAAACACTACACTGTTACCCTTTGGCCACAGCGGATGCAAAGATAAATTTTTCTACTTTACTACACAAACCCAAGTGCAAAATTAATTTACCAGGCGCCACTTGATGCCCCAACGTATACCTGCGCTAGGCTGGGCATAATACGGCGACAAGTAAAACAAGCGGTCGGTGATGAATGTACTACTGAAATTTTCCCATTTAATAAAGGCCCGCAATTTGGTTACCCGCATGCTGAAATAAGCGTCGAGGGCGGGGTAAAGGGGCACGTTGAATCGATCTTGCAACTGAAACTGCCCGATGACGGGGTTGTAGTAGTTGGCATAATAATCGGTGGTGTAGCGCAAGTCAACGCCCAGTCGTACGTCGAGCACTTTGAACCACAAGCCGGCGTAGTACAAGCTGTGCTTGCCAAATAGCTGCGGCAGGCGCACCACGTCTTCGGATGCTTGCTGCAGGGCCAAGACGTTGTCGAGGTGAAGCTTCCACACCCGAAAGTCTTTTTTGACGACGAGCTGCAGGATACTCACCGGCACGCCTGTTTGCTGGGGTGTAGCCAGGCTATCGAAGTAGATGAGGTTGTTGAGCAGGTGATAGCCGCCGGTGACTTCAAATTTCCATGCCGGCAGCGCATAGGTAACGCTGAGGTTGGTTTCAAGGGTTTTCTTGAAGTCGTTGGCCCACACCGGCCGCTGGTTTAACCAAAGTTCGCTTTGCATGAGGGTGGGGCTGTAGAGCTGGTTGCTCAGGTTGGCCGAGAGCCGGCCTAATTTGCGGGCGTCGAAAAAGAGGACGCCCGATACCCGATAGTCGCCGGCGTTGCCCCATAGGAGTCCCAGCTGTGCTTCAGCCTGCAAATCGAGGCGCTCGCTGGGCCGGAAGCCAGCCTTGCCTTCGAGGAACAGGTTGTTAATTACGGTATCGCCAGGCTCCTGGCGAAGGCGGTGGTAGGCTTGGCGAAGCCCTACTTCAAACAGGTCTTTCTGGCTGCGCGCTTTGTTTTGCCTGTCGCTACCCCTGAGTTTAAAAGTGCTGATGCGAAATGCGTTTTCTACGCGCTGATGACGCAGGAAGTAGCGCACACCGCGTTCGTCGTTCAGCAGGGATGGAAAGCGATTATAAAAAGAGGTATCCGTGATGCTGTAGGTATCGTGGTATTTGTAGGCGCTGTTTTCGTAGGTAAACTGGTGTGCCAGGGTATACGCGCGCCGCTGACGGCCCGTGCTGTCTATGTCGCCGCCTACGCGATAGTGCTGGGTATAACTCCACTCGCGGCGGGCGTGGCGGGTGCGGGCATTGTCCAAAAAGACGTCGGCCGAGCTGGCGCTGTTGAATTCGCCGCCGCGATCGGGTTCGGTTTCGAGGCCGCCGTTGTCTTCGTGGTCGGTGGTATTGGCAGCGTAAGCCAGGAATCCGTCGTAGCGGCCGTTGGCGCTATGCCACCAAAGCCCCGTGGCAAAGGCGGTATGGCGGTTGTTTTGGTTGGGGTACTGCGCGGTCGAACCCAACTGGTTGATGCGCTTGTAGTCGAGGGTGTAATTGAGGCCTTTGGCAAAATTGCGGCTGAATTGAGCCGTGGCATAACCGTCAGCCTGCTCGGAGCCCTGGGTATACGACAGGTTGGTGTAGGCTTTCTGCAGGCGGTAAAAATGAAGGTCTTTAGCCTGGGTGTAATACAATTCATATTGGTGCAAGCCCACATCGAATCCCTGCCTGCGCTGCGGCTGGTACACAAGCGGCTGGTGCGCCGAGCCCAATATGCCCAACTGCATCCAATCGAGATCGCGATGCCGCGTGGGGTCGTATTGCTGAAAATAATTGCCGAGCAAGGAATCGCTATACGGTTTTTCCAGCAAGGGGTTAACCGCATTGAATTCAAAGACGCCGAAGGTGTCGCGGTCGTCGTACCTGTCTTGCGCACGCGACTGCCCCGCCTGCTCCTGGTCGCTACCCGTAGCAGGCGTGCCTCCTACGCCGGCAGGCGGCGTGGTGGTTTCAGTGCGACCGGGGCGTTGCGCCCAGGCGCCGTGGGCGGATAAACACACCAACGCAATGAATAAACTCCACTTCAATTTTTCACACAATCCCTTCAATGTCAATTTTTTATATAAAAAAACAAAAATCTCTCTCCCTCTCCCCCTCTCTCACTCCCTCCCTCCCAACAAGGCCTTCCTCACCGCCAAACCCGACTCGCTCTGCAATTGCAGCGCATACATCCCCGCCGGCAGCGTTTTGGGCAACTCCAGGCGGATTGCATTTTCGCCCTGTGCCAATACCTGGTCTTCAAAACGGGCCACTACCCTACCTGTAATATCTACAAGACAGAACTTAACCATTTGTTGGCTTTCGCCCCAATAGATCTTCATATCGATTTGGTCTTGCGCCGGTTGGGGGTACAATTGCCACTCCCCGACAACCGCAAAGTCGCGGGTAGAAGCAGCTACCTGGCAGTTGAGTATCGTCGCATCATTAGCCTCGCATTCTCCGCTGGGGCCCGCCACTATATAGAGGCCATTCTGCATATCACCCACCAAAATATTGCCGGAAGGCAAAAACGGATAAACGCCCCAGGCGCCTGCATAACTTCCGCTGTTGGTCAAAGTGGAAGTGGGGTAATACATCACCCTGCGCGGATCGGCCGGATCGCTTATATCGTAAACCTGTAACCCATCATAGTAATAGGCCACATACAAATAATCGCAGGCGACTACCGGATTGTGGGGGATACTTGAACTGGAAGCTGAAGCAGCATCAAACGTGGCCAGTACCTGAATATCAGAAGGATCAGCAACAGACATGGCTTTTAATTTAAAGCCGTGATTTTCGTCGGCCATATAGTAGTATTGTCCGTCGGCGGTTGCCCACCCCGAATGATTATACCCGGCGAAAGGATAATCGGTCAGCGTACCCAAAGTAACCGGTTGGTAGGGATTGGTGAAATCTACAATGGCAAATCCACTGTAAGCGCAATTTAGATATGCTATGCCGTTGTGCGCATAACCATCGTGACAATGCCCTACCTGCAAACCGCCAAAATTGCTGTAGGCGCCAATAAACTCGGGCGATTCGGGGTTCTCCAGACTATATACCCGCATAGCAGAATAGCCCTGCGGTCCTCCACTTACCGAAAAACAATACAGTACAGCCTGCGCAGTGTCGATGTATATGGTATGGGAATTCGAAAATAAAGCGGGTGAATCATAAACCACATGCACAGAATCGGGCAGGTAGGAAATATCAATGATTTGCAAGGTACTGGGACCCTCGTCGCAAACGGCATAAAGGTAACATCCGTAATTTTTGTATTCGCGGTGGATGATATGCGTGCCTTGTGAGGCGCCAGGCACAAAAACCGCTTCTACAGGCTGTGTGGGGTTAGATACATCAATAATATGCGTGCCGGCAGTAGAGCCTATTACTCCATATTCTTTGCCATTTACGGCAAGCCCCCACATGCCGCTGTAGGTATTGTTGTAGGCCGCCGAACCGAGAAGCGCATCGTTGTCCCATCGCCCCAGAAATTCAGCCTGCACCGCAACCTGAGAAGCTGCCGATAACCAGGTTCCTAGCACAATCCCCACAAGAAGTATTTTTTTCATTCGAATGCAAATTATTTTTTGGTAAACCCAACCATCGGGCAAAGGTAAAACGTCTGGCTTTGTATCTGTTTTTGTGTTAAACAATTGTTTGCTAAATTAGGCAAAAACAAGGGCGTCTCGGGAGCTGGCTTCGGAGGCGCCTTTTTTGTTCTCCGTTCTCGGTTGTCCGTTGTCCGTTCTCGGTTGTCCGTTCATTATCTTTGCCAATTAAACTTTAACAGAGAACAGAGAACAGAGAACAGAGAACAGAGAACAGAGAACAGAGAACAGAGAACAGAGAACCTACCACTCTGCCACGACCCTGCCTGCCGCTTCTCCGAAGCCTACACGCACCCCGTCCTTCTCTGCCCAGCCGCGCAGGATCACCTCGTCGCCGTCTTCAATAAACGCGCGAGTACTGCCGTCGGGCATAGGGAGGGGCCGTTCGCCGCGCCAGGCCAGCTCCAGCATAGAGCCGTAGCTGTCGGAACTTGGGCCGCTGATCGTGCCGCTGGCCATGAGGTCGCCAACACGAATATTGCAACCATTAACAGTATGGTGCGCCAACTGCTGGCACATATTCCAATACATATACTTAAAATTGGAGCGGCTAACGGTTGTTTCCCGGCCGTCTTCCAATTTAATTGCCACTTCTAATTGAATATCAAAATTGCGGTCGCCGCCGGCATGCAAATAAGGCAACACCTCGGGCGTTTGCACCGGGCCTGCAACCCGGAAGGGCTCCAGGGCGTCGAGGGTGACTACCCAGGGAGACATCGTAGAGGCGAAGTTTTTGCCCAGGAATGGCCCCAACGGCACGTATTCCCACTGCTGGATATCGCGCGCCGACCAGTCGTTGAACAAGACCAGTCCGAAAATATAGTCTTCGGCCTGCGCTGCGGATACCGAGTGCCCCAGTGAGGTATTTTTACCTACAATAAACCCCATTTCCAACTCAAAATCCAGTCGTTTACTGGGGCCGAATACCGGCTGTTCGGCGCCGGGCGGCAGCATTTGTCCTTTGGGGCGTCGCACCGGCGTGCCCGAAACCACAATAGAAGAAGCCCTGCCGTGGTAACCAACCGGCAAATGCCGCCAGTTGGGCATCAGCGCATTATCAGGACCTCTAAACATGATGCCGACATTGGTAGCATGCTCGAGGCTGGAATAAAAATCGGTATAGTCGCCAATATGTACAGGTAGTAGCAATTGCACTTCCGCCATTGGGATCAGGAAATACTCGGCCAGTTCTTTGGCATCCCAGCTTTCGCGGTCGTCATCCAGGATCTCCGAAAGGCGCTGGCGCACAGCCCGCGTTTTGTCTTTTCCCAGCGCGATAAAATCGTTGAGGCTGGGTTGGGAAAAAACCTGCCTGTCGAATTGTAAATCGTCGAAAAAGCCGTGCGAGGCCAATGCCGCCAGGTCGATCACATAGTTGCCGATGGCACTGCACAAGCCGGGCGCCGCATCGCCTCTGCGAAATACCCCAAAAGGCAGGTTTTGAATAGGAAAATCGCTGCCTGCCGGTACGTTAACCCAGGTGAGCAGGGCAGGATCGTTAGCCTTTAACATCATAATATGACATTAACACGCAACCGCGTGGTGATTGATTTGTTCTTGGCAAAGGTAGCAATAGTTTTACGCTCATGAAAATACCTTCCTTCTTACAGTGGCCGATTATGTTGATAATTGCGCTGGGCGTCTATTGGGGCGTCAAATATTTGTATCTTTTGCCGCGATTTGAAGGCGGTGAAAAGGCGCCGGCCTTTGAAGCCAAACTCCGCGATGGTTCGGATTTCAAATTGTCGGACCTTCGCGGCCAATACGTGCTGCTGGACTTTTGGGGCAGTTGGTGCGGCCCCTGCCGCGCCGAAAACCCGGTATGGGTGCAATTGTACGACACTTACGAGCAAGTCCGGTTTCCCGATGCGAAGGGATTTGTCATCGTAAATATCGGCATCGAACGCGACCGGGCACGCTGGGAAAACGCCATCGAAAGAGACGGCTTGCATTGGCGCTATCATATTTTAGACCAAACGACCAGCTATAAATTTTTTAACGCCCCTGTTTCCAAACTTTTCGGAATCAAGTCATTGCCCAACAATGTGCTACTCGACAACAATGGCCATATCGCAGGCGTCAACCTCTCGCCCGAACAGGTACATCAGTGGTTGTCGCAAAAACTGACAAAATGACCGCATTGGCATACTGGCAAAGTTATTGTTCCCTTATTCCGGCATAGCCCTTTTTAAAGCGAAAAATACAATGAGCAAAAAAGAACAACTCGAACAAGAAGACGTCACCTTAAAGGATCAGGCTGCCGGCCAGGAAGCGACTGAGGCCGACTCCGCGGCGGAAAACCCCGTCGATACTGGTACTGACGGTTCTCAAGAGAATGAATTGGCTGCCCTAAAAGCCCAATACGACGAGTTAAAAGACAAATTCCTGCGCCAGTTTGCTGAATTTGAAAATTATAAAAAACGCACCCTCAAGGAAAAAATAGACCTGATGAAGTCGGCGGCACAAGACACAATGTCAGCGCTTTTACCTGTACTTGACGATTTTGACAGGGCCGGCAAAAATGAAAATTTCAGCGAGGGCGTTCAATTGGTGCATAGCAAATTGCTCCACGCCCTCAAACAAAAAGGACTGGAAGCCATGGATTCCACCGGCCAGCCCTTCGATCCCGAATTGCACGAAGCCGTTACCGAAATCCCCGCCCCCTCCGAAGACATGAAAGGAAAAGTAATCGATACGATCGAAAAAGGATTTAAACTCGGCGACAAGATTATCCGCTTTGCGAAAGTAGTAGTAGGGAAATAATGACTTTACGACTGTAAGACTATACGACTGTACGCTCATTAAAGTCGTATAGTCGTAAAGTCATACAGTCGTATAGTCGCACAGTCCTACTGTCAGTCTGATTAATAATAACACAATGGCTAAAAGAGATTTTTACGAAATACTAGGAGTGCAGCGCAGTGCCTCCCCGGAAGAAATAAAAAAAGCCTACCGCAAGATGGCTTTACAATACCACCCCGATAAAAACCCGGGCAATAAA
>JAEUUQ010000460.1 GCA_016787505.1 Saprospiraceae bacterium
TGATCTCGTCGATGGGTTCGTGTAAATGGAGCTTGGACGTTATTTCGGTGAGGAAATAACGAAAGTGATACATCTTAGAAGCATGGTGCGGCATAACCGACTATTTTTAGAGCCTTTCAAACCTGGCCTGGAAGAACCGCAGGTATTTGGGTTCGTAGACCATCTTCATGCCTTTAATCCGGTTTCTGCGTTTCAACACGGCCAGGGTAGCCTCGGCCACCACGTCCATGTGTGCTTGGGTATAGACGCGGCGCGGAATAGTAAACCGCACCAATTCGAGTTTGGGATAATAATTTTCGCCGTCGGCTTTTCGTCCTGCCGACACAATGCCGCGTTCCATAGTGCGTATGCCCGATTCGAGGTACACCTCTGCAGCGAGGGTTTGGGCGGGGAATTCATCTTGGGTGAGGTGGGGTAAAAAGCGCCGGGCATCGACAAAAATGCCGTGGCCGCCAACGGGCCTCACGATAGGAATATCAAAAGACTCCATTTTGTGGCCGAGATATTCTACCTGTCCTACCCGGGCATGCATGTGGTTGTCGTCGAGACTTTCTTCGATGCCGATGGCCATGGCTTCCATATCGCGGCCGGCGAGACCGCCGTAGGTATGCAGGCCTTCGTACACGACCACCATATTGCGGGCTTCTTCAAATACATCCCATTCATTGGTGGCCAGGAAACCGCCGATATTTACGAGGGCGTCTTTTTTGGCGCTCATCGTGGCGCCGTCGGTATACGAGCAGATCTCCTTGACGATATCGCGGATATGGCGTTTTTTATATCCTTCTTCGCGTTGTTGTATGAAATAGGCGTTTTCTGCCACGCGTGTCATATCGTGGATAATCCTGATGCCGTGTTGGTGGGTATACTCGCGCAGTTCGCGCAGGTTGGCCATGCTGATGGGTTGTCCGCCGGCCATATTCACGTTGGTGGCGATGCTGATATAGGGTATTTTGGCAGCGCCGTGTTGTTTGACCAGCCGGTCGAGCTTATCGAAGTCCACATTGCCTTTAAAGGGGTGCTCGCTCATGGGGTCGTGAGCTTCGTCGATGATGATATCGGCGAAAGTGCCGCCGGCCAGTTCCTGGTGGAGGCGGGTAGTTGTAAAATACATATTGCCGGGGATGACATCGCCGGGTTTGATCAATATTTTAGAAATAATATTTTCGGCGCCCCTGCCCTGGTGGGTGGGGATGAGGTATTTATAGCCGTAATACTGCTGCACGGCTTTTTCGAGCCGGTAGAAATTGCGGCTACCGGCGTAGGCTTCGTCGCCCATCATCAGTCCGGCCCACTGGCGGTCGCTCATCGCCGAGGTACCGCTGTCGGTCAAAAGGTCGATGTAAACGTCTTCCGATTTAAGCAAAAAAGTATTGAACCCGGCTTCTTTGATGGCTCTGAGGCGCTGTGCCCGGGTGGTCATTTTGAGCAGTTCGACCATTTTAATTTTATACGGCTCTGCCCAGGAACGGTGGTAAGTGGTACTCATATCGCGTAATAAGATGGTTAGGTGAGCGCAAGGTATCGCCTAATTCAAAGTGGGGATATGAGTTTTGTCAATTGGGGGGGTGATAATGATACATGGTCATTTCCCATTTATCGCCGCCATAATTTCCTTAAAACTCTCGATGCCCGCTTCCAGGTTTTCGATGATGTCGTTGGCCAATACATCCGGATCGGGTAGGTTGTCGAGGTCGGTGAGGCTCTTGTCCTTTATCCAGGTGATGTCGAGACTGGTTTTGTCTCGTTCCATGATTTCTTCGTAGGTAAATTTGCGCCAGCGGCCTTCGGGGTTGGTCTCTGAATGGAAGGCTTCTTTGCGCTTGTTGATGTTGGAGGGTTGGTAACACGCGATAAAATCCTTCAAATCTTCAAACCGGAGGGGATTTTTTTTGAGTGAGAATTTGATGTTGGTTCTGAAATCGTAAAACCAAATTTCTTTTGTCTGCGCATTTTTTGAAGCGGGTTTGTTGTCGAAAAACAACACGTTTGCCTTTACGCCCTGCTTGTAGAAAATCCCCGTCGGTAAACGTAGAATGGTGTGCAGATTGGTTGTTTCCAATAATTTTTTTCGGATGGTTTCACCGGCGCCGCCTTCAAATAAGACATTGTCGGGCAAAACGACTGCGGCTCGTCCGTCTGATTTGAGCATGGTGCGTATGTGCTGCACGAAATTCAACTGTTTGTTGCTGGTGGTTACCCAAAAGTCCTGGCGGTTGTAGGTTAAATCTTCGCTGTCCTGTTCGCCTTCGTCATTGGTAAAGGTCATGCTGCTTTTTTTGCCGAAAGGCGGATTGGCTAGTACATAATCTACTCGCAAACCGCTGTCCGAAACCAAAGCATCGGCAGGAGAGATAAAGTTATCGCTTTCAAAATCGCCGATGTTGTGCAAAAACAAGTTCATCAGCGCCATTCTGCGGGTGCCGGCTACTATTTCGTTTCCGAAAAAGGTCTTGTGTTTCAGAAACTCTTTGTGCTCCCGGTTGAGTGAATAGTTGTCCGGATTGGCAATAAAATCATACGCCGCCAAAAAGAAGCCGCCGGTGCCGCAAGCGGGGTCGGCAATAGTTTTCATGGGTTCGGAGCGTACACATTCTACCATTGCCCTAATCAGGGCTCTCGGCGTAAAATATTGCCCGGCGCCGCTTTTGGTGTCTTCTGCATTTTTCTCCAGCAGCCCTTCGTAGATTTTGCCTTTTACATCGGCGCCCATGGTGCTCCACTGCTCTTTGTCGATCATATCGATGAGCTTGTAAAGCTTGGCTGGGTCTTGAATTTTGTTTTGGCTTTTGATAAAAATTTGCCCCAATATACCTTTCGATTGCGACAATTCGCGCAGCAAATTGGTGTAGTGATTTTCCAGTTCGGCGCCTCTTTTGGCGGTCAGGCTTTCCCAGTTGTATGCTTTGGGTATGGGCAGTTGCCGGTTATAAGGCGGCTTGCTGAATTCGTCGGCCATTTTGAGGAACAACAAGTAGGTGAGTTGTTCGAGGTAGTCGCCGTAGCCCACGCCGTCGTCGCGCAGGGTATTGCAGAAAGACCAGACTTTGCTGATGATGCCGGCGGTGTTGTTGGATTCGGTGCTCATGCGTTTTTCGTTTTTTCAGCCTTTATACGCGCTAACAGCGCGCCGGCCGGTTCGTCATTCGGGTCTTGCGGCACTAATTTACCCTCAAATGCTTTTTTCAAAATGCTCTGCCGCAAGGCTTCGGCCTGCTGCAAAGCAGTGCCGATGCTTTCTTCTATTTTGTCGCAAACGGAGAGGCGGGATTCGATTTCTTGGACAATACTTACTTGTTCTTGAAAAGAGGGTAATGGCAAAGAAAGATTGGATAAAATAGTGAGATTTATCGATGCAAGGTTTGTAGTTTGTTTTGCATGAGAAAAAAAATAGTCCTTTGCTTTTTTTGTTTGAGAATAGTAAGCAATAAATTTTGAATCAATATTATTTAAAATCGGCCTAGCTCTAAATACATGATTTTGATGGATGCAATTATCTATTTCATTTTTCCAGATTGTTCCTCTACCTAATTTATCTTTGTCTCCTCCTTCTGTATAAAGGATGTCTCCGTAATTAAGGCGATATTTATCTAAATCAGATGCCAGTACCTCGATCCATTTTATTTCTTTTAAATCCAAAAAGCCATCTTGTACGTTTGCTACGCGTAAATATGGTAGACTAATTGTATTTTTTCCTGTCAGATCACGACCTTTTGTCACCCCGCCAATAACCTTGCATATAGCATTTAACTTTCTCCACTCCCACCCCTTTGGCAGCTCCCCCTTTTCTGAATCGCTGATTTTCGCAGATTGATGGATTTCGCTGATTTTATTTGGTGGGGTTTCCAAATCTGCGTCATCTTTTAATCCGTTTAATCTGCGATTCTGACGGGTGAGTTTTCCCTCAAACGCCCATTTCAGCACCGCCTGGCGGTATATTTTGAGTTGTGCTTGTGCGGTTTTCAGGCTTTCGATGCCTTTGCCGAGGCGGCTGAATAGTTCTTCTATTTTGGCTACGATGCGGTGTTGTTCGGGGAGGGGGGGGAGAGGGAATGGAAATTTTGCCCCTACAGAAATCCAGTATCGTTTATGTGTATCAGTATTAATACGAAGTGTCTCCATGAAATAATAGACAAACTTCATATTGACATCAGGATGAGTAGGAACTAAAATCTTCATTGCTGATGATTTTACTTTAAATGGAAAATTTACCCACTTAATGGCAGTTGTGAAATCATCGAAGATAATGGCGGGTAGTTGGCTGAAAATTCCATCAGTTTCATTGGTATAACCTAATAGAAAACTCTTCCCAGCTGTTAAAACAGGTATTTTGTATCTATTATCATATTCGGTAGAAGCAACGATGAAGTTAGTTGGTTGTATATAATCCAACATGTCTTCTAAAATTATAGTGCTCCAGCCTTCCGGTATTTCTTTTATCTCGCTCATACTTTACTTGTTGTCAGAATCGCAGATTAGCGGGATTTCGGGATTTCGCAGATGGTTATTACGGGGTAAAAAATCTGCGTAATCCATTAATCTGCTTAATCTGCGATTCAGAAGATGTTGTTGTCAGAATCGCAGATTAGCGGGATTTCGGAATTTCGCAGAAGGGTTATTGCTAGGTAAAAAAATCTGCGTAATCTATTAATCTGCTTAATCTGCGATTCAGAAGATATTATGGTTTTTGGGTTAGCACCAGTCTTTTAAACTCGAGGCTTTTTGCACCAAAATTAATCAATAGGGCTACTTCAAGTTGATAAGCCCTTAAGTAATTCAGGACTTGGGCCCAATGTACATCTTCAAGCTTTATCAGTGCTTTAGTTTCAACCAACACTTTGCCTTCAACTATAAAATCGGCTCTTCTGGTTCCGATAGGTTTTTCAAGGTCTTTGTAAAAGATATTTTGTTCGATTTCCCGGGCGTATTCCAATCCTGCTTTATACAATTCATAGGCAAGGGCTCTTTGGTAAATGAGTTCCTGGAATCCATTGCCTAAAAATTTATGCACTTCAAAAGAAGCGCCGATGATTTTTTCTGTGATGTCCTTGTATAAATAATCAGTATTCATATGGCGGTGGTTTTTACTTGTTGTCTGAATCGCAGATTAGCTGGATTTTGGGATTTCGCAGAAAGATTATTGTAAGGTAAAAAATCTGCGTAATCTTTCAATCTGCTTAATCTGCGATTCAAAAGATGTTGTTGTCAGAATCGCAGATTATACGGATTTCAGGATTTCGCAGATGGGTATTGCTGGGTAAAAAAATCTGCGTAATCCTTCAATCTGCTTAATCTGCGATTCAGAAAATGTGTTTTCAGCCGGTACGGTTGTATTAGAACAGTGATAGCTGCGGTTCTTTTTTTGGATAAAAAACGCCGATAATTACAAACGGATTTGTCGCGCGACGAATATGCCATTCCTTGGTCGTTCCCAGGAACAGGTAAATATCCTTGTTATTGCGAAAATCGACATCGTATTTTAGGCGCACTTTTTCCAGCGCTATTTTTTCGTCATTGCCAGAGCTTTTCATGCAATTCCAAAAGAGCATCCCAATTTCCCAATCCTCGATCATCAATCGCGCTTTTTTGCCTTGGTCGTCTATAAAGCGATAATAGAACTTGTAAGGCACTTTAGGGACCACCTTGCGGGGTTCGCCCGTTTCACCAAACAGCGTAAGCTGCTGTTGAAGCGCTTTCCAGACGGGTTTCCAGTCGTCCGTATCTTTTTCGATTTCAAAGCCAGTAATTTCAGTAGGTTTAAAGGTGGCCAAAGAAGTATTGTTCGGCGCCTTGGAGTCATCAATAAGTTGGGTAAGATTGGTATACACATTTTGGAGGCAGTATTTTTTTCTTTCGGCCCAATTTGTTCCCGTATCGAGGTGTTCGCCTATATGCATATCTTTAAACTGGTAATCTTTAGGAGAATGGCTCTCCGGCCTAAAGTCATCGGGGCGCTTTTCCAGATCTAATTCTATCCATGTATATTTTGTGTCCTTAACGATTCCTGCGTGCTTTAATTCGCGCAAAAAGCTGAGTGGAATAGGGTATATCCGAATCCAGGAGCCGTCTTCCAGCAGACCTGCCGTACAAACAAGTTCGTCGTAGCTACGCGACGGCAATGGATAGGTAGTGACCGTCAGTAAGATTTTCTTTCTGGCCATATTAAAAGGGGGTTACAAATGTTTCAATTCATAGACAAATCCGGGTAGTTGGGAAATAGCTTGAGCAAGGTGACTTCGATGGCATTGGCAACTTTGCGCTTCAAAACACGTAATGGCTACGCGGTGATGCTCATGTAGCAGGTTTAATATAGTTTGCTGGGTATCTTTAGTTTGAGGCAAAACGGTTGCTGCGTAATTGGCGAACAATACATCGTAATCGGATCGATCATGTAGATTTTGCCTTTTATCGCTATCAATACCCACATCCGGGAAATGATAGTAGTGTATTCCCACACCTTCACAAGCGGTTTTTAACTGGCTTTTGCTAAAGCCGTATTTCATGCTGAAGGAATTTTTTCGCACATCGCAAAGCACCTTTACGTTACTTTTAATGAGCTTATTTAAATATTCTTCCAGGCTAATTCCTTCATAGCCAATAGTATAAAAATATTTTCCGGTATCAGTTGGTTTTTGGGCATTTACAAGCGTCTGCTCTTCCTTGTCGAGTACTTTGGTTAGCATTTTGCTATTGATGGCAAAATACGGGTACTTCTTGTAAGTATGGGCAATGAGTTCTTCGGACGTTTTGTGGCTGTATAGGTATTTTAACGCTTTCATACTTTCTAAATCATGTCGCCGCAACGCTTTTAGAAAATCCTCAGGAGTTTCTTTTTGCCAGTAAGTGTCGAAGGTGCTAACCAATCCGTATTTTGTCATCGTTCCTAAGTCGGCATTGGCCTGGAAGGAAAAGCAGCCGTATTTGTAGGGGACAAAATGAAAATCGGTTTGCTTTTGCATCTCGGAGAACAAAAACAAGAGCTTCTGGAGTTGTATTTTTTCAACCCGGTTATCAAATATTTGCAGCAGTGCGAGAAGAATTTTTCTCCGGTAGAACATAGCCAAACTTTGGGCAAAGATAAACAAAAAGTTTCAAGAAGCCAACGCCTCATTCATTTCATCAATAATCATCTCCATTTCATCTCCAAAGAGCTGCCACATCCTCCCCCGGCCGCCTTTGGCGTCAAAGGGGGTGTAGTCCAAATCGTCGGCTTCGACGTGGACGGAGGTGGCGATTTGCTCTTTGAGCATATAGAGCCAGTCCATCTGCTCTTTGGTAAATTTCAGCGTTCCGGCTTGTTTTTTAAACAACCATTGCTGGAAGTTGCGGTCCACGGTTTTGTCGTAAGGCGTTAAGACCGTATCAATGCCCGCCACCTTGCGGATGAGGGAGACCAGGGCCACCATTTCGTTTTTGGGTTGCCCGCTTACGCTTTCCAACTGTTCATAAGCCCTCCACACGCTTAAGGGCGCGAGAGTGGGTTTGTCGAGCACAATTTGCTCTACCAACGCTTTTATCATCGCAAAGGTGAGTTCCCGCCTGCGGTAAGGTTGATCGTAGAATATCTGCAAGGCGGTGATCTCGTCTTTGTGGTTTTCTATCCATGCTGCAAAGGCGGCAACGGTTTCACCGGCTTTGTCTTTGTTATCCTTGTTCCATCCCGCATTTACCAGTTCATCGGGGTTGAGCCAGTCAATTTTTTGTTCGTGCGCCTTTCGCACATTTTCGATGTATTCGTTCAGTTCGCCTGTAAATACCCTGGCGGCCTGGTTGCGCAGTTGTTCTAATTGTTGGCTAAGGGCTGCTTCAATTTCAATTGGGGCAGCGCCTGCATTTTCATTTTTAACTGTTAATTCTATTTGCTCAATGGTGTCGGGATTGTAGGCATTCAGCAGGTCTTTCACCACTTGCGTTAGCGAAATACCTCCCGATTTTTCTTCAAATTGTTTTTTCTCCTTGTCGGTAATTTGTTTGTCTAAGCGGGTAAGCCGGTTGGCCAATGAGGTAAACAAATCTTCGTCGCGCGCACCGACGGCAATCGCGCCCAACAAATCTTTCAGGGGCACGCCGGGCTTTTTCTCCAGCGGGCGGCTGTCGGTTTTCAAACTCCTGGTTACGCCAATGGCATCTACTATCACAAAATGGTCTTTGGTGACTTTGGCGCAGGGCGATACCTTTTTCAAATCGTCAAAATTGATGACCCTTGTGCCGCGGCCTTTCATCTGCTCGAAGTAGTTGCGGCTTTTTACATCCCGCATAAAGAGCAGACATTCCAGGGGCTTTACGTCGGTGCCGGTGGCAATCATATCCACCGTGACGGCAATGCGCGGGTGGTAATCGTTGCGGAATTGCGCCAATACCGATTTGGGGTCTTCGACGGATTTGTAGGTTACTTTTTTGCAAAAGCGGTTTTCTTCGTCAAATTCTTCTCGTACTATTTGAATGATATCGTCGGCATGGCTGTCGGTTTTGGCGAAGATCAGGGTTTTGGGCACTTCGTAGTTACCGGCTTTGTCATACCGGTCGGGGAACATCACCGGCAAATGCGCTTTGAACGTGGCAATTACCTTGCGGATTTGATTGGGGTTTACAATGTCTTTATCCAACTGCTGTGCAGAGTAGGCCTCATCTTCGTCCTGCAACTCCAGTCGTTTCTTACGGCTTAGTCGTTCCCGATGCTCCACATATTCGCCTCTCCAAAGCGTAGCGCCTTGCTGGGTGATTTTGGTTTCAATCAGATACACGTCATAGCCTACATTGACGCCGTCGGCCACCGCCATTTCGTGCGAATATTCCGACACCATATTTTGCTTGAAGTAAGCAATCGTTCGGGCATCAGGAGTAGCCGTCAACCCTACCTGGAATGCATCGAAGTAGTCGAGCACCTGCATCCACAGGTTGTAAATACTGCGGTGGCACTCGTCGATGACGATGAAATCGAAAAATTCAATCGGCAGTTTTTCGTTGTATTCCACCGGCGGCACCTCTTTGGGTTGCCACTTTTCGTTGGGGTTTTCTTCTTCGGCGCTTTCGTCCAAGTCTTGCCCTTTCAGTACGGCATAGAGGCGTTGTATGGTACTGATGTACACGTGGCTGTCTTCGGGAATGTATTTTGATTTCAGTCGGTGAACGCCATAGAGTTCGGTGAACTTGCGGTTGTCGTCATTGGGCAGATAACTCATAAATTCCTGCTCAGCCTGTTCGCCCAGGTTTTTGGTGTCTACCAGAAACAAAATGCGTCTTACCACATTGTTGTTGTTATCGTCTTTGAGTTTCAGCAGGCGATATACCGAAGTAATGGCTGTAAAGGTTTTCCCCGAACCGGTTGCCATTTGTATCAAGGCTCGCGGTTTATTTTGTTTGAACGATTTTTCAAGGTTGGTTATGGCGTTGATTTGGCATTCGCGCAGTCCGTCGACAGTTACATGGTCGAGGTCTTGCAAAGCCGCCCGCACTGATTTGGTTTTCTTCAGCCAGGTTCTCAATGTTTCCGGCCGGTGAAAGGTAAATACGTTACGGCCTCTCGGTTTGGGATCTCTGAAATCGGTTAGCGTGGTCACTTCGCCTGTACTCAGATACACAAAAGGCAATTGTTCGTTGTCCAGGTATTTGAGTTTGGCGGTAGCATAATCGGCTGCCTGGTCTTCGTGGACGGTGAGTTTATGTCCTTCTTCTTCGCGTTTTGCTTCAATAATACCAACAGGTTTTCCGTCAACAAACAGCACATAATCCGCCGGCCCGACATCGGTTTGGTATTCCCGAACAGCCACGCCAGGGCCTGCATGCAGATTTATCCTGGATTTATGCTGGATAATCCACCCACATGCCTTCAGTTGGCTGTCGATGTTGTCTCTCGCAATTTGTTCCGGATTTTGGTTGGTCATACGATACAAGTGTGCAGCGATTGTTGGTTGAGCGCTGATGCAATATAAGTAGGTGGGGGGAGATTTGCAAGAGGCGCCTAATGGGAGGAAGCAAAATGGTTAGCGGTTATTTGTCTCCTGATGCGGTAGTTATCGCTTCACAATTGCCCCGTTAAACGGAGGCACTTCGCCAAATTGACGGCAGTATTTTGATATTTCATCGTATTCCATGTTTTTGCTGTCATCACAAAGAGTAATTTCAATAACCATTTGCTTAATCGGGTATTGTGTTCTTACCGATTCGCATTGCCAATAGATCTCATCGGCGCCATGTTGCCATAGTTTTTCCTTTAAGGGGGCCTTTTGAAAACTCCTATGTAATAAAGCAAGTCTATCCACTAGACTTGTTGTCTGACCAATATAGAGTATACCTTCATTATCTGTCCCGGCAATTCGAGATACGGGAATCTTAGTACCATCTTTTTTTGAAAATAGTTTATATAAAAAACTGACTCCCGGGTTATTAGCCGCTATGTCTTTTAATTCTTTTCTGAATTCATCATAGTTACCAAAATTTAAAATATATGGTTTCATAGTATTAGTGTTTTGTTGTTTTTTTAAATTGGGTTGATCTCCCCAACGGATTAGTGTTTGAGACCTGTACACATGCTGTTTTACGAATTTATTATGAGAAAGTTTCCTTTCATATGAAATCTTGTAGACTCCTTTACCTCAGCCTCTCCTCCAGCATATCCCTCCAAACCACAAAGCCTTTTTTTTCGTCGGAGTAATCGTGCATAATCCGACTAAAAGAGGGAGGATTTGTATCCAGAAAGTACTGGCGGCCATGCTGGCGAATAATATGGATGTCATCATCTATTTTTCGTAGGGCTTCACGCAAGTCGGATTTATTCTTGGAAACATGCCAAATATAGGTCGCTTCCTCTGTGTCCAATGTTTCCAGAATAAGGTGATATTGCTCATGTCCAGCTAGTAGAAATACAAAAGAAAAAGGAGAAAGCACAAATCGTAATTTTAAGACAGACCTCTCATGATGTTCAGCTAAATACCTCAACTGGCGGTCGTGTTTATAGGATTTCTTTGAAAGTATATCGTTTAGTAATTCTTCTGACGATGAATATAGGTTAGATTGATTATCATGCTGAAGTATTTGAGATTCATCTAATAAGCCGGCCTTAATTTCATCATCTACTGTCTGATTGATGATTGCTTTCTCGATAAATCGAAATTTAACGCTATCGATTACCTCGCGATTAATTTTGTTAAAATCATTTGATGTGGCTGATTGAGCGCATATTTCGTTATTGTCTATTTCAGCAAAAATTTCGACCTGTATATGATTAGTGCCCAAAACTTTAGCGAAATAAGGTTTTAATACTTCTATTTCCGGGCGAATATGCTCATTATCTATATTAAATTGCAGGCTCAATTGCATTTTAGGAATTTGATATAAAAAAGAGACGGCGCCATATAAGAATTCTAATTGCTCTATTGATACACGTATTGTTTCTTGAAAGATTTGAGACGTTTGGGGTAAAGGTTCATCTATAGGATCATCAAAAAGTGTAGCTTGATAACTTATCTTACGGTAGTACATATTTCGCTTTAAAAAGAGGCGATGCAAGTAATCTATTTTTCGATCGTGATAGTCATAAATTATCGGCGTAATTTCACCTCTCTGGACTCTTCCGATATACTGAATTAATTTCCCTTCGAAGGAAAAAGGATAAACTAAAAAAAGACAGTTCGCATTTTGAAGGTCCGTTCCTTCTCCAAAGAACTGGCCTGTCGTCAGTAATACTTGATATTGCCCTTCTTGAAGCATCTTCCATTTAGATTGACGAGATACTTCATTGTCATCTCCGGTAAGAGAAATTATTTCGAAATTATTTCTCAAGTATTGACTCAGTACGTCAATATGATCCTTTCGCTCTGAAATAACTACAATTTTTCGTCCTGAGCTGATTTCCTTTTGAATGTCATTTGCAATAAGCTTATTACGAATAGAGTCATGAACCAGTATTCTCGATAGCACCTCAAATTTATCTGTTTTAGGATTGAATGGCGTGTCTAAAGTTGTTTCGCGAATGACAATTTTCGGACTATTTGAAGATGTGTTTTCGCTAGAAAGGATTTCTGAAATAATTTCACCCAAAAAAACAAAAATTAGTTTACCATCGCTGTATTTTCGAAATGGAGTCGCGGTAAGACCGTATATATAAAAAGTGTTTATTTTAGAAATGGTTTGTTGAAATGATTCGGCGGGGGTGTGATGACACTCATCAATAATAATTGTTCCAAATGCATTTTTAATAGTGTGGCCAGCCTCTTCTTTTAATACTTTAGATAAGCTTTGTATGGTAGCTATAGTAATTTTAGATCCAATTTTATTTTTTCCTTGACCAATTATTCCTATTTCGCTTTTTGGAATCCCTAAAAAAGCTATGACACGTTCTATCCACTGTGACAATAACTGTTTTCGATGAACAATTATCAATGCAGGTTGCTGTTTGTCTGCTATTATTTTTAAGGCAATAACTGTTTTTCCGGCTCCTGGCGGCGCCACTATTACTCCAAAATCTTTTTTTGAAGCAGCTTCACAAGCAGGTAACTGATTTGCTCTAAGCTTTGGTAAAAAAGCAGAGACTACTGGGGCTAATTGGACTCGCCGGTCTATAAAATTATACTCAATACTATTTTCTTTACAAAAACGAATAATCTTTCCAATGCTGCCCTGAGGTAAAGACACCTCAGATTCGTTATCTATGAAAAGCTTAAAGTATCTGGGAATATTCCAAGTGCTTTTTCCTGTTTTTTGTTTGATAAAAAATTCTGAATTGGGGAGGTTAAACTCTTCTTTGATAAAAGTGGATAACTTGCCTGTCAAGCTGCGCTTTTCAATGTGTACCAATTCATCTAAAATAATATTCGTCTTATCAGTAATTACAGGATACTCAACTAGTGTGTTTGCTGTATGAAATAAATCATAAAGCTTGTCAAGTTCAGAATATGATACCCGTTGAATAGTAGATAAAAAGCTCCATTGGTCATCAAAGGGTTCGAGTGTGTCAGCATTGACAAAACAACTATTTCCTTGTTCGAGAGAAGGTTTATATAGCGGCAAAGCTATTAAATTGCCTAGCCCTTTACCAGATAAAAAATCCTGATTTGGAAATAAGCGATCGAAACTGGAATCTTTGTCGAACATTGAAAAAGCGCCAGTTTTTTCCAACAGGTGGATGAATATTTTACGACTACGTAATGCTGGGTACGGACGATCAAAAAACACCCACACATGTCCGCCCTCGCCTGAACGAGAGCGTTCCAAATAGGCAGGAATATGAAAATCAGCGCATGTTTTGATAAAAGCCCTACTCTCGATATTCCAATTGGGCCCATCAAAATCAGCTGCTAGCAACCAAGAAGTATTATCAGGAAGCATTACATAAAGCCCTATCAATTGCTTTCCTTCTAAATGGCTGTTTATTTGATCAGCAGAAAGCGGCAGGTACGTTTTATCGGGATAATTTTGAAAAGTACCCCCGCCCATTTTATGCCGGCGATAGACATAAGGATCCAGCTTGTATGCGGGCATATACCCGCTTTTTTTTCCTTTTTCCCAATACAAGGCAAATACATCCGTGCGCCCTGAGAAAACAGCGCAAAAAAGCTGAATTTGCTCTTGTGAAAAATTAATATTCATGCTGCAATTATCCCCTTAACTAATATCTACCTCACCAAAGTCACATCTCCCTTTCGGTTATCGGATACCTCCTCGTCTTCAAAAATCAATTGCCACACATACACATCCGATGGCGCGGGTTGCCCCTGGTATTCTCCATCCCAGCGTATTTGCGGGTCGGAGGTGGAAAATACCAAAGTGCCCCAGCGGTTGTACACCCGCAGTTGAAATTGCGTAAAGCGGCATTCTGCAAAGAAGGCGCCGAAGCGGTCGTTGCGCTCGTCGCCGTTGGGGGTGAATACGGTGGGCACTTCAACCTGGCATTTGCAGTCTTTGACTTCTACTTCGACAGGCGTTGATGTCGTATCGCCGCAGACGTTGCTCCATGTTACGCTGTAGAAGCCGGTTTCGGTGACGGCAAACGTTGGCAAAGTGGAGCCGTCCTGCCACAGGTATTCTGCTGCGCCGGACTGCGTGGCGTCGAGCAGCAAGGTGTCGCCCAGGCAGATCAACGTATCGACGCCGATGGGGATGGCTGGGGGAGTATTAAGGGTGGAAATAGCTACCGTATCGGCGCTCGTACAGCCGTTGACGGTCACTGATACGGCGTAGTTACCCGACTGGCTCGCTACCAAAACTGGTTGCTGACTGCCGTTTTGCCACTGGTATTCGGCATCGCCGGGGTGGGTGGCATCGAGGGTGGCGGTGGCGCCGTTGCACAGCAATTGATCGGGGCCGAGGTCGACTTCGGGATATGGATAATAGGCTACCTGGATGGTATCGGTTGATTCGCAGCCGGGGGCGGTCACGTCGACGTAGTAGGTACCCGCTTCGGTCACTGTAAAGGTAGGCGATGTGGAGCCGTCCTGCCATGTATAGACCGCATTGCCTGACTCTGCCGTGGCGTCGAGTACAGTGCTTTGGCCTTCGCAGAGCGAGAGGTCGGGGCCGAGGTTGACGCTGATGTTGTTGTATTCCGAGAAAAAGCCATAGCGACAGCCACTGGTATTGCCGCCGTTGATGATGCCCATTTGGAAAATGCCTTCGGAATTGGTGACGATGCTGAGCGAGTCGGGTTCTACCTGGCCGGTAGTAAACTGTAGCGAAGCGGCGTACCATTCGCCGTTAGTGCCGGGTACCGGGGCAAAGGGTGCGGCATCGACAGGTTGTCCGTTCACCGCAAACGCATCGCGCCAATCGGCTTTGGTGATGAGGATGAGTCCAAAGTTTTCGCTGTTGGAGCGCGTAAAATTGATCTGGCTCGAACCGCGGCAGATGAGGGCGGGCAATACAGCGCCGCCGACTTCGCAACCAAAACCGGTGATATGCCACACATAGGCCGGCTGAGTGGTGCGTATATATACCGATGGCTGGTTGATTTGCACTTCGTAGGTTGCCCCCTCGGCCAGTGTGGTTTGCAGCGTGCCGTTGATATATACTTGCGTATTGCCGGCGGTGGCCACGATATAGGCGCGGTCGTTATTATTATTTAAAAAACCTCTTACCACGGCGTATTCGGTGCCGAGTTGGTTGACGGGCACCAGCTGGTCGCCGGCCAGGTCGGCGCAGATGCCGAGGCTGTTATTTTTGGCTGAATCGTCTTTTAGGGTGATAGCGACGGGTTTGTTGGCAACTACTTTAGAGCCGGTAGGATGCTGGGCGCCTAGATTGCTGGTTGCCCTGGCGGAATACACCTGCCCGCGGTTGAGCACAATTGTAAAAGGAGTGCCTGCTGCATGTCCCACCAGGTCGCGGGAGGGGGTGATCGTCACCGAGGTGTTGTTTTCGGTGGCTACAATGTCGAAAGAACTGAAAGTGGGCTCTCCGACGGTTTCATTAAACCAGAAGGTCTGGAAGGGTGTATAAAACCTGGTACCCAGGGCATTTTTTCCTTTTAATGCAAAGATATCAGGGTTGTTGTACACCTGCGTCAAATTGGTGATTTCGTAATAAGCGCTGATATTCGAAGTAGAGATAATGCGAAAGCCGTAATTGAGCACTGCATTGGGAGGGGTGGCCTGCACGGTATTGGCCCAGGGGCTCACATTAAGCGTATGGGAAGAATTGGCTGCTAATTGGATGACAATATCGTCGAAAGCAGGATTCGCCGGTTGACTTACAGTAATCGTTGCAGGCTCGCCAAACGACGAAAAACGGAATAAACGATCAATAGGCTGACCCGGCGAGTGTGTCACTGCATAAGGCGCTGCAAACCAAAATTCGGTGTCTACCTGGGCTTGGGATAAGCCCGCAAAACAACAAATTGCCCATGCGGAGAGGAGTATTCGGAGTTTCATAGCAGCTATTTTTTCTAAGACAAATATAAGAAAATTAGGCGAAAAGGGCCTCCCTTAGCCCCGCCTTGGTCTCCTCCGAGGCAAACGCGGCGTCAACGGCATCCAGATTACAGCGCAGAAAATGCTCCGGGCCCCAGCCGAAACAATCGTGCAGGCGGCGGTATTCTTCGCTGAGCGTAACATTCTCCATCGTGCGGCCGTCGGTATTGATGCCCAGGGAAATACCGGCCCGGTATAGTTTGTCGATGGTATGATCGGCGAGGGTGGGGAAAACGTTGGTTTGTACGTTGCTGGTGGGACAAACTTCGAGATGGATGCGGTTTTTTACCAAATAATCCACCAAGGCGGGGTCTTCCACGCAACGCACGCCGTGGCCGATGCGCCCGGGTTGAAAGTAGCGCAGCGTCTCCCATATGCTTTCAGGGCCGCGGGCTTCGCCGGCGTGGGCGGTGCAGGGAATGGCATGTTGCCGGGCAAAAGCATAAGCAGCTTCGTGGGCCTGCGGATTTTCGGCCAGTTCGTCGCCGGCGATATCGAAGCCTACTACACGGCGGTGGCGGAAGCGGTGCGCCAAGTGTACCGTTTCCAGGCTTTGTTCAGCGCTGTAATTGCGCAGAGTGCATAAGAGCAGACCGGCTTCAACGCCTGTTTGACCGATACCTATTGCCAGCGCGTCGGACACGATTTCGACCACCTCGGCGGCGGCAAGTCCTTTTTGGGTGTGCAGCAGGGGGGCAAAGCGGATTTCGGCATAGATAACGTTGTCTGCCTGCAATTGCGCCAACAGATCGAGTGTTGCCGCTGTTAAGGCGCGTTCGGTTTGTAGTAGTTGGATGCTATCTTCTACCCGGCTCAAAAAATCGGAGAGGTTTTGGCATTTGGGAGGGGCCGTAAACCGGTGTTGAAAATCGGCGGTAGTAATTCCGGGTTCAAATTCATTCACCACAGCAAAACCCAGCGAGCAATCGAGGTGTAAGTGCAGCTCTATCTTCGGCCATTCAAAAAAATCCATCCCTGCGCAAATTTAAACAGCAAAGATAATGTAATTGCCCGTGAATGGATTTGCGTAATTTGGCGTCTCAGCAAATCCCCGTTGTATGCCTCTGGCGTTGCATCCCGATATGATGATCGACCCGGAAGTCGCTGCTGAACTGGCGGCTACCTATTTTGGCGTTCGCGCCCAGGCGAAATCTTTGCCCGGCGAGATCGATTTTAATTTTTATTTAAAAACAAAAAACGGCGACGAATATACCTTCAAGATCAGTCGCCCGGGAGAAGACCCAGCCTTGCTCGATATGCAGGTGGGCGCCATGAACTGCCTCGCCGGGCAGTCGCTGCCGCTGGTTTTGCAGCGACCCGTAGCCGGCCTCGACGGCAGGTTTTTGCAGCAATGGCACGACGACCAGGGTCGGGAACGCTGGCTTCGCCTGCTCACCTGGGCGCCCGGACGGATGTATGCCCAGGTAAAACCCCAGAGCGATGCGTTGCGCTATAGCCTGGGGGAGTCGCTGGCGCATCTATGTAGAGGTTTGCAACACTTTGAACACCCTGCGGCTTTTCGGCAAATGAAATGGGATCTGGCCCAGCTCGAACAGATAGCAGAGAAAAGCCACAAGATATTGCTGCCGGAGCGCCGGGCCTTATTGGAGTACTTCCTGAATTTGCACCGCGAGTTGGTTGCGCCCCTTTTGCCCGATATTCGCCGCAGCGTAATCTACAACGACGCCAACGATTACAACATACTGGTGGGTGGGGAACCCGATAACTACCGCGTTACCGGCTTTATCGATTTCGGCGACGCGGTGTATACCCACACCATCAACGAACTGGCCATTGCCATTGCCTACGCCATTTTTGACCAGCCCAATCCACTGGCCGCTGCTGTGCCAATTGTGCGGGGATTTCACAGCGTGTTGCCCTTACACGAAAGCGAAATAGCCGCTCTTTATTGCCTGGTAGCTGCGCGTCTGGCGATCAGCGTCATTCATTCTGCTGTGAATCGCGAAGCAGAACCCGACAATACCTACCTGCTCGTCAGCGAGCAGCAGGCCTGGGTTTTGCTTGGGCAGTGGCAGGCTATACCGCCGGCTCTGGCGCACTACAGCTTCCGCTGGGCTTGCGGCTGGGCGCCTTGTCCAACCCAGGAAGCCTTTGAGCGCTGGGCAGCCACAGCGGCGAGTCAATGCCATCCCATTACCGGCGCCCAGCTTAGGGATACGGCAGCATGGTTAGACCTTAGCGTAGGCAGCCTCGACCTGGGGCACAACCGCCATTTTGAGGATATTGAATTATTTTGTAAAAAAATAAATGGCATGCTCGCCGGGGGCGGCGCCACGACGGGTATTGGCGGCTACGGCGAAGTGCGACCATTTTACACCACTGATGCGTATGTAGTGACGGGCAATAGCGGTCCGGAGTGGCGTACCGTACACCTGGGGCTCGATATCTGGGATCGTGCGGGCACGCCGGTTTATGCGCCGCTCGACGGCTGGGTACACAGCTTTGCCGACAATGCCGGCGAGCGCAACTACGGCCCCACGATCATCCTGGTGCACCAACCCGAAAGCGGGCCGCTTTTTTACACCTTATACGGCCATCTGGACAGCGCTTCACTGGAAGGACTAAAAGAGGGGGCGCCCATCGCCCGGGGCCAGGTAATAGCCCGTATCGGCGACAGGCCCTACAATGGCAATTGGCCACCGCATTTGCATTTTCAGGTTATGCTCGATATGTTGGGATACAAAGGAGATTATCCCGGGGTGGCGTTTCCCTGTCAGTCCGAAGTATGGCTCAGCATCTGCCCAGATCCCGGTAAATTGGCAGGCCTGCCCGATCGCGAAAAAGCAGAACCCGGCGTCAAAGATCTCATCGAGCGGCGGCAAGCGCACCTGGGGCGCAGCCTGAGCTTGTCGTACAAAAAACCACTGCACGTCGTACGCGGCTACCGGCAGTACTTGTACGACCACACCGCTCGCCGTTACCTCGACACCGTCAATAACGTAGCTCATGTGGGTCATCAGCATCCCCGGGTAGTAGAAGCCTTGCAGCGGCAGGCGGCCGTATTGAACACCAACACCCGGTATTTACACGAAGAAATACTGCTTTTTGCAGAAGAATTGCTCAGCATTTTGCCGCCAGAGCTTAGCGTTTTGCATTTCGTCAATTCGGGCAGCGAAGCCAACGAATTGGCCTTGCGGATGGCGCGTACCGCTACCGGCCGGCGCGATATGCTCGTACTCGAAGTGGGGTATCATGGCAATACAACCGGCTGCATTGAAGTGAGCAGCTACAAATTTGACGGCAAGGGCGGCAAAGGCGCCCCCCCTTCCACCCATGTATTGCCCCTGCCCGATCCCTACCGGGGGCGCTACCGGGGTAATGACGAGGCTACCGGCTTGAAATACGCCGCCTTAGCACAAAAAGCCATCGACAAAGCAAAAAAAGGCATAGCCGGTTTTATCGGCGAAAGCATCATCAGTTGCGGGGGGCAGGTAGTACCGCCTCCGGGGTATTTCAAAGATATATACCGGCAGGTGCGGGCGGCGGGCGGCGTTTGCATTGCCGACGAAGTGCAGACCGGCCTCGGCCGCGTGGGCGATCATTGGTGGGCGTTTGAATTACATGGCGTAATGCCCGACATTGTTACGATTGGCAAACCCTTGGGCAATGGCCATCCGGTGGGCGCCGTAGCCTGTACGCCGGCTATTGCCGACGCTTTTGCCAATGGCATGGAATATTTCAACACCTTTGGCGGCAATCCGGTATCGTGTGCAGTGGGTAGGGCCGTCATAGAAACCATAAAAGCAGAAGAGCTGCGCGAAAACGCCTGGCATGTGGGCAATTATTTGAAAACAAACCTCCAGCACCTGCAGGAGCGCTTCCCTGTCATCGGCGACGTGCGCGGCGCGGGGCTTTTCCTGGGTATCGAACTGGTGCGCGGCGATGACCTAAAACCCTGTACGACAGAGGCTTCCTACCTCAGCAACCGCATGCGCGAGAACGGAATACTGATGAGTACCGACGGACCTTACAACAACGTATTAAAGATTAAACCTCCGATTTGTTTTTCTATTCGGGATGCTGATTTTTTAATAGATATGCTTTCGCGGGTTTTGGAGGAGGATGTTTTTAATTTTTAGCGCAAAATGACAATAAATTAAAGCTATATATTTAATTTTTTTTGTAATTTTAAAATAATATTGTTAATATTGTGAATCAAAATGGCTGCCTTATGAATATCGATCAAAAGCAATTGCTTATCAGTCAATTGGATAGAAAAATGGCATTATTTGCTGGAATAAAAGGCATGGCTCTTCCTGGTGAAGGGTGGATTCATGCAGTGCGAACCACATTGGGAATGACCTTGAAGCAATTGAGCAATAAGCTAGGCATAACACCCCAAGCGGTAAAAGATATGGAACGCAGGGAAAAAGATGGAGCCGTTACGATCCAGCGCCTAAAAGAAGTAGCTGCTGCTTTGGATATGCAGTTGGTCTACGGTTTTGTACCCAAAGCAGAGTCACTCGAAAAAATGATCGAGCATCGCGCCCTACTACTGGCCCAAGAGATTGTAATGAAAACCTCACACACTATGCACCTGGAAAACCAGGGGATTGACAAAGCTGCTATCGACAATGCTATCAGGAAAAGAGCAGAAAAGCTTAAAAATGAACTGCCAAAAAGTTTATGGAATTGAATTTAGAATATGCGGATGGACAAACCCCTATTGATGAAGGCGAAAAATGGGGGCTCAAAATAAAATCCATTTCAACCATGGGCGAACTCAATGAATTTGAGCAGCAAAACATAGAAGAAGCCATAAATTGGATAGCAGTCAAGACCTTCAACGTCAGCCAAATCCTGGCAATTGATTTTATCAGGACAGTTCATCGCAGAATGTTCAAAAATGTCTGGAAATGGGCAGGAGAATTTAGGATCACCAACAAAAATATTGGCGTACCCTATTATCAGATCCGGCAGGACCTCCAAAACCTGGTAGATGATTGTAGATTTTGGATCGAAAACAGTATATATCCCTCCGATGAGATAGCCATCAGATTCAAGCACCGTCTTGTGTCTATCCACCTTTTTCCAAATGGCAACGGTAGACATTCTCGCCTAATGGGCGAAATATTACTTGAGTCTATAGCTCCCGGCCAATCCTTTACCTGGGGAAGGAAAACCCTCCGGAGAGGAGAAGATAGAATTTTGTACCTTAAAGCACTCCAAGCGGCAGATAAAGGGAACATCAAGCTCCTGCTGGATTTTTCAAAAAGCTGAATACATAATGAAACTATGCACGCCAGAAGCCTCCTATTCATTTTATTGACACCGATTATGACCCAAGCGCAGGCGCCCGTCATTAGCAGCGTTACACCATTGACGCCAACCGTAGAACAATACGGTAAATTTGAAGCGACGGTAGGCCTCACGGCTTCGTATACCAATCCTTTCGATTACGATCAGATTAGCTTGCGGGGGATTTTCACCGCTCCTGACGGCTCCACCTATGAGGTTGACGGGTTTTTTATGCAGGAATTTCAGCCGCCCAACCCACAAAGCGGCAGCATTAGCCCAATTGGGAACGGGGTGTTTAAAATCCGGTTTTCGCCGCGCCAGGCAGGTTTGTGGCAGTACACAGTGCAGTGTATCACCCCGGCCGGGACGGCAGATTTTTCTGTCCAAAATTTCACCTGTACATCCATACAAAACCCCTCCAATAAAGGATTTGTGCGGGCGGGGCAAACCAATTATTTGTTCTTCGACAACGGCGCGCAGTATATTCCGATAGGCGAAAACATAGCCTGGCACCTGAATAACCCCTACCTCAACTACAATAACTGGCTCACCCAATTGGGGAATAATGGCGGCAACTTTTTCCGACTTTGGCAATGCCATTGGGGGCTGGGTTTAGAATGGCAGAGCGGTGACTACCAAGGCCTCCGGCGCTACCAGCAAAACAATGCGGCCTACCTCGACTGGCTCTTCGACTATTGCAGTGGTAACGGCATCTACGTTATGTGGTGCTTCCAACATCACGGACAGGTATCTACGCAGGTCAATCCCAGCTGGAGCGCTAACCCCTACAACGCCCTGCACGGCGGACCCTGTGTAAACACCTGGGATTTTTTCACCAATGCTGCCGCCATTGCCCACACCAAAAACCGATATCGTTACACCGTAGCCCGCTGGGGATATTCCCGCAGCATCATGGCCTGGGAATTATTCAACGAAGTGGACTGGACCAACGAGTACGAAACCCGCCAGAGCGACATAGCCGCCTGGCACGCTGAAATGGCTGCATTTATAAAACAAATAGACCCGCAGGAACACCTGGTCACCACCAGTTTTGCCTACGATTACAACGACCACATCGTGTGGAACCTGCCGGACATCGACTTGACCCAAACGCATTACTACATCAACACTCCCAATATCGAGCGCGTCTTATCGGGGGGTATCCGAAATTACCTCGACGATTTTGGCAAGCCCACCCTCAATGCCGAATTTGGGCTCACTGCATCGGGCAGCGGCCTCAGCTCCGTAGACCCCGATGGCATCCACTTTCACAACTGTCTGTGGGGTGCTTTTTTTTCCGGGGCTATGGGCAGCGCCCAAACCTGGTGGTGGGACAGCTATATCGAACCTCAAAATTTGTATTACCACTTTGCCCCGGTAGCAGCGGTTGTTGAACAGGTCGATTTCCATAACGGCGATTTTCGCCCTGCGTCAGCCGTTGCGAGTGGCGTTTCGGCTGACCTTACCCTCACACCCAGTCAGGGCTGGGGTACCTTATCGGATACATCCATCGTCATTTCCGAAAACGGCCAGGTGACACCCTCGCCACCCGGCTTGGGGCAATACCTGTATGGCTCGGCCTGGAATACGCAATTCAGGCGGCCGCCCACTTTTTATGTCAACTTCCCGCAAAGCGGTTTTTTTGAAGTGAAAACGGGGACTGCCACCGGCCAAAACCCCAAGATTGCCATCAGGCTCGACGGCGTATTAGTGCTGGAGCAAAACGCGCAGGTCAACCAGACATACCAGATCGCCGTGCCGGCGGGGTCACATACGATAGGCGTGGACAATACCGGCACCGATTGGATCACCATCTCCTCTTATTCTTTTTCCGATATCGGGAATGCTGTTGACGTATATGCGCTAAAAAACAGCGAAGGAAATAAATTGGCGGGCTGGGTAGTAAATAACCGCTACAACCACGATTACATCGCCGGCAATGGCACGCCTCCGGTAGCCTCCGGCGCTTTTGTGAGTATTTCAGGCGTGAATAGCGGCGGGTACATGGTCAACTTCTTCGATTGCCTCACAGGCGCCCTTGTAAGCGCCGAACCCGCTATAGCCGAAAACGATACGCTGGTATTTTCGCTGCCCGAGGTGCTTTGGGATCTGGCCTTCGTAATAGACGGCGAACCCGTGGGCGTGACCGAAACCATGAGGCAACTGCCCCTTCAGTTATCTCCCAATCCGGTCGCCTCCGGCCCGGTAGATCTGACTTTTAGTCTGGATGCTGCTGCGCCGGTCAAGGTATCGCTATTGGATGCTTCGGGGCGGCAATTGCAAACTTGTTTTGAGGGCGAACTTAGCACCGGCTATCACAAATTGAACATCGACATTTCCTCGTCATATCCGGCAGGATTATATTGGATAGTCGTAAGGGCAGGTGACCGGGCGGGCACGCAGACACTGGTGGTGGCCAGATTATAGGGTGCGGTCCATGAGTATGCGGAGCGTCAGCAGACTTACAGTCGTCGTGATTATGATGTTTTTATATACTGCTATCGTTTATAACATAATACGCAAACGCTTCTTCAATCACATCTATAATAAAATCTGCTTCTTGGCGATTGATTGTCAGCGCTGGTGACAGCGCTAATACATTGCCGTCGATGAGTTTAAAGGAGACCCCATTTTCCAGGCAGCGGTACATGATGGCTTGTGCCGGTGCAAATGCTCTTTCTTTAGTTTCTCTGTTAGTTACCAAATCTATGGCAATAAGCATCCCCTTCCCTTCTATATGGCCGATGAGCGAAAATCGATTTTGTAGTGCCATCAGTTGTTGTAGCAAATAACCTCCCAATTCTGCAGCATGTTTTGCCAAATTGTGGTTTTCAATATACTGCAGCGTAGCCAGGCCCGCCGCGCAGGTCAACGGGTTTTTTTCATGGGTAAAATGCCCGATAGACCTATTTGACAAAGAATTGTATTCTTCTTTTGTCACAATACCTGCTAATGGTATGATACCGCCGCCGAGAGATTTGCCCAACACAACGATA
>JAEUUQ010000487.1 GCA_016787505.1 Saprospiraceae bacterium
GTTTCCTCCACGCCTTTCTTGGACAGGCAATATTCTCGGAATTCTTCGATATTCATGTTTTATTATTGACGACAAGCGCGTAACTTTGCGCTGCTTTTGCACAAATATAGTGCATTCCCTTCTAATAGGTCCCGTAGTTCAACGGATAGAATAGGAGTTTCCTAAACTCTAGATCCAGGTTCGATTCCTGGCGGGACCACTTTTGGGGCTTTACGACTGTAGGACTTTACGACTTTACGACTTTACGACTTTACGATCAAGGAAACTTATCGTATCTTTATACGTTCATTATAACAGTCGTACAGTCGTACAGTCGTACAGTCGTACAGTCGTACAGTCGTACAGTCGTACAGTCGTACAGTCGTACAGTCGTACAGTCGTACAGTCGCCTTTATCAATGCAATATCTTAAAAGGTCGTTTCCAGGTAGAATGGTCTCTTGAAAACTCGATATGGAAATCTTTGGCGGTGGAGGGGAGTACGAAGTTTACGTCGTCGGTGGCGGTAGACTTGTTGTCGATCACAATAGCCGTATTTGTTTGTTCCAGGCGGGTAATCGGCTTATCATCGACATAAATGCGCAGATCGGGGCGGTAGCAAACTCCGAGGTTGCTTTTGCAGGTCATATAATAGCGGATCTTGAGCCTGATCTCGGTGTCTGAATACCACTCGGCCTCGGCCCAGGCGAATTCCAGTCCGAAATCGAGGAAATTAAACGGCTTTTTCAGCGTGGGGAAATTGAGCAGCTTCAGCGGTCCGTCGGAGGGGTTATTCGTTGAGGGGTTATCTCCTTCCGCAGTGTTTTGTTCTGTTTGCTCCTGATTATTTTCTATGGCCGATTCGTTGTCTATTAATGAATTGTCTGTTTTTTGAATTAAAAAATAAGCCAATATCACCAATGCAAACGAAGCGGCAATAATTATCATTCGCTTGCGGTTATCGACAGGAGCATCGGCTGTGTTTTGCCCGCTATTTTGAACCTTCGGCAATTCTTCATCCAGCGAGCTGCCATCCGCGATATCCAGGATTTGGTGGGCGATAGCGGCTTTTTGGCGGGCTACTTCGCTGTGGTCGAGTATGCCGGCCAGGTTTTGCTCTTCCAATAGGGCCAGCTTGCCCTTTAGCACCAGCAAAGCGTTTTGTTTGCGCTGGCTTTGGGATTGAGCTTGAGAGATAAGCAATTCCAGTGCTTTCTCCAGTTTGAAGTCGGCCACCAGTTCGCGTACCTGTGCCAAGTTTCTGTCTTCCATTGTGTTGTGGAATTTTATGGCAAGGTAGGGGAATTTAGGATTACATCTTCACCCATCTCAGCAAAAATCTGTTGTCCCGATTATCTACAACTGAAACCACATACACCCCCGCCGGCAAAGCCGTCACATCCAGCGGCGCTTTCAGGTTCTCTGTATCCCAGGTAGCCCAAAGGCGGCCTCGGACGTCGAAAAGCTGGGCTGCCACCGGAATAGCGCCTTGCATATCGATTTGTATGTGGTCGGTGGCGGGGTTGGGGTAAAGGCGCAAGGAGACGGGATCTTGCGGAAAATCGGTCCCCACCACCAACGGCACCTGCACCGCATATTCGGCAGAACAGCCATTGGCCTCCGTTGCTCTCAATAGATAAACGCCGGCAACAAGTCCTTCAATATCACCCGTTTCAGCCGTGAAATCATCGGGCCCTATCCAGAAATATTGTACCACATTGCCGCTTTCAACATTCACCTGAATAGAACCTGTTCCACCGTTGTTAATATCTCCATTAATATCAAAAGCCAGTTCAGGTACCGGTGATACGGTAATGGTATGCGAACATTCCGCGGTATTGCCGGACTGGTCGGCGACCTCGAATGTCTGGAGGGTCTCGCCCAAAGGAAAAACAGAACCGCTGGGCAGTCCTTCCGTTTGTGTAATCATTAGGGGTAGGCCACAATTGTCGGTAACAGCAGGAAAATTAAAAATCAAAACATCGCCTTCGCACAACGTAATATCAGGCTCGCATTCGATGAGCGGTTTAATCGTGTCCTGGGCAATGATGTCAACCGATAAAGTCTGCATACAGCCGTTGGCATCGGTGAGCGAAACGGTGTAGGTATCTACTACCAGCGCAAAGGCTACGGGTCCTTGAGCGCCATGCGACCACAGGTAGGTATAAGGCACAACCCCGCCTTCTGCAGCTACAATTATCTGACCATCGTGGTCTTCCGGGCACTCTACATGGTTGACAGTTACAGGATTGATGCTAAGTTGTGAAGGTTGTTGAATGGTAAATGTATTGGTTAGTACACAGGACAATTCGTCCATTATTGTCACGGAATAATCGCCGGCGGAAAGGTTGCCGATGGTAGGCCCGATAGCGCCATTGGACCATTGGTAATTGAAGGGCGCGGTACCGCCGGTAGGCGCCAATGTTATTGCGCCTGAATTTTCTCCAAAGCAGGCTACATCTGTCAATTGAGCATCAACAGCCAAGGCGCAATTAAAGGCATTGACGTTAAGGGTTTGCACAGCCTGGCATCCGTTGGCGTCGGTAACAGACACGGTATAGCTGCCCGGTAAGAGGCCCTGAATAGATAAGGTTTGGGCGCCGTTGCTCCACAAAACGGCGTATGGTGAACTGCCGCCTTGGGGGTTTACCGTTGCGGTCCCGTCATTGGCGCCGCTGGACGTTTCAGAGGTCGCGGTGGCATTTGCCGTGAGTAGTGCCGGTTCGTTGACGGTTATCGAAGCGCCCGCAGGGCAGCCTGCCGCGTCTTCTACTGTAACGCTGTATGTTCCAGCTGCCAGGTTATCTATGCCCGGCGTTATAGCGCCGTTCGACCATTGGTAAGAAACAGGGGCTAAGGCTCCATTCACGGAGGCCATGGCTGAGCCGTCGGCCTGGCCGAAACAAGTAACATCATCACTACTCAAAGACACATTGATCGAGCAATTGAAAGCATTGACGGTCACGGTTTGAACGGCTGTGCAGCCATTGGCATCATTGACCGAAACGCTGTAAATGCCGGGTGTCAGGCCGGTAATGGTTTGCGAAATAGCGCCGTTACTCCATATATAGGCATAAGCAGGCATCCCGCCTTGGGCAGTAGCTGTTGCCGTGCCATCGTTGGCATCGTTGGCTGTTTCGTGGGTGGCCGTGGCATCGAGCGTAAGTTCCGCAGGCTGCCCGATGTTTGCAGTGACTACCGCAGTGCAGTTGTTTTCATCAGAAACCGTCACAGGGTAAGTTCCTGCCATCAATCCGGTTACCGTTGGAGTAGTAGCTCCGGTAGCCCACTCATAGGTAAGCGTTCCGGATCCGTCGGCTGTTACGGTAGCAGACCCGTCGCTACCTCCCGCGCAAGATACATCGGTAGTAGCAGAGATGACGGCGGATACAGTTGAAGCCTGGGTTACGCTTACCATTCCCGAAGCGGTACAACTGTTGTTGTTATTCGTAATGACTAAATTATACGTACCTGGGGCATTTACCGTTGGAGTCAGCGTATTGGTGCCTGTTACGATATTGCCGTTGGCGGTTGTCCAGTTGTATGAAAAATCCAATCCTTGTGAAGATCCCAGCGCGTTGAGTTGAATAGCCGGCAGTGCGCAAGTTAATTGTCCCGGGTTGGCGATGCTGACTACGGGGGCATCAGAGTTGTCAATAACCTGGGCAGAATCCACTGCCGTGCAGCCATTGGTGACAGACGTTACAGTAAGGATATAAGAGCCGGCTTCGTCTACTTCGGGGTTGGCGGTAGCATCAGAAAAACCGTTGGGCCCTGTCCAGGCGTAAGTAACGGGATTACCGTTGTTGTCTACATCTGCGTCAAGGGTAAGAGCTGGCGTATTACAGGTAAGTTCCCCTCCCGTGACTACAACGGTTGGGGGCGAAGTATTGCCGGTAACGGCCACATTTGAGGTTGAGCTACACGATGTATTGGTATTCAAAACCGTAAGCGTATACGTGCCTGCTTCGTCAACCACCGGCGAAAGCGTATTGCCGCCTGAAACAATATGACCGTCTGAGGTCGACCAGGTGTATTGAATACCGGCGCCTTGCGAAGAGCCTATGCCATTGAGTGTGGCTTGGGGTTGACTGCATGAAATCTCAGCGGTTGGGCCTGCCATAGCAGTCGGGGGTGTTGTGCTGCCCGTCACTGACACATTGGCTGTAGCCGAACAATTATTTTGTGTATTTAAAACAGTAAGCGTATACGTACCTGCCTGATTTACTATGGGAGTAAGAGTATTGCTCCCCGAAACGATGTGCCCGTTGGTTGTCGTCCAGGCGTACTGCATATTGGCCCCTGTCGACGACCCCGTGCCGTTAAGCGTGACTTGCGGTTGGGGGCAGGAAATATTTTGAGTTGGCCCGGCCACGGCTGTCGGCGGATTGGTATTACCTGTAATGTTGGTATTGGCGGTTGCGGAACAACCATTGGCAGTATTTAATACCGTAAGGGTGTACGTTCCTGCCTGGTTTACTAACGGTGTCAGGGTATTGCCCCCTGAAACAATATTTCCGTTTGAGGTCGTCCAATTGTATTGTATACCGGCGCCGGTACTGGAACCGACCCCACTTAGCGTGGCCTGTGGCTGTGAACAAGAAATGACCTGGGGCGCGCCGGCCACCGCCACCGGAGGTGTTGTATTTTGCTGGATAGTAACTTGTGCGGTTCGCGTACAGCCTCTGGTATCGGTGACAGTCAGCGAATAAGGTCCGGCAGCAGCTGTTACAAGCGTAGAGCTGGTAGAGCCGTTCGACCAGAGGTAAGTATACCCCGGGGTGCCGCCTCCTACCGTTGCGGTAACGGATGCAGTGGATTGAGCGCAAGTAATCGTAGCCGGGTTGGATAAATTGATCAGGATTTGGGACGGCTGATTGACAGATGCGGAAGCGGTAGTACTTCCGCCTGCGTTGTCGGTGACCGTCACGATATGGGCGCCCGCCATCAAATTGGTAGCCGTAGCCGTTGTTTGTCCATTTGGCCAGGCATAAAAATACGGCGGAGTTCCTCCGGATGGAGTAACTGTAGCCGAACCGTTGCTGCCGCCGAAGCAAGAAACGTGTGTTACGTTAGTAATTGTGGCTGAAAGCGGCGCCGTACCGCTATGGTTAAAGGTTTGAGCGCTAGAAACAACCAGGTCGCCGGAACTCGTATTATCGCCATTGGTGAGGTTGGTTACAAAATAAAAAGTGACCACATTGCCATTGGAAAAAGCCGGCGAGGTCCAGTTAAAAGTCCAGGATACGGTGGGGTTGGCATTAAAATTTTTGGGGTTGCGATGGTCGATATATTCGCGGCCGCTGAGCATCTCAGTGCCGGTTTCAGTGTCTACGGACTGCAGATCGCCGGCGTTGGCGTTATTGCCTTGAACGGCAACCAATTGGAATCCGGCCCTTATAGGATTACCGGCTGTTATGGTTGCCGTCAGCGTAACCTGAAAAGTTGAATTTGGGGGAATTGGATTTGGTAAACCGGAGATCGTCACAGTACCTGCGTATCCGCCGGGATTACTACCGCCGTGGCAAGCGTTGCAAGAGGAATCAAACGGCGCGCCGGTGTGTCCGTTGGGCGGGTTGTCGCTATAACCCAGGAGAATGATTACGCCGGCCACAAGCAGGGCTATTCGAAGTAACAGGGATTTCATGTTTCAGGTGTTTTGCGAAAAATACGATCAAATTATTTGTATTATATAATTAATGTTGATACTTGTAAAGTAGCTGACACAGCAAATAAAAAAAAGGCCGACACCCAAAGGTATCGGCCCCGATATATTAAATGATGCTCAGAAAAAATTGAAGTCTCAAAAAAATCCTAATTTCTTCATTCTACCAAAATCATCTTACGAGTTGCGCTAAAGTTGCCGGTAGTAAGCGTGTAGAACATCACGCCCCGTGACAGTTCGCTAGCATCCAGCAGAACCTGATGGTAACCTTTCGCGTATTCGG
>JAEUUQ010000473.1 GCA_016787505.1 Saprospiraceae bacterium
GTCGGCCAGTGTATAGGCTAGCTCTATATCGGCGGGGGCGCCGGCTTCGTGCATGTGGTAGCCGCTGATACTAATGGAGTTAAATTTGGGCATGTGCCTGGCCGTAAAGGCAAAAATATCGGCAATGATGCGCATGCTGGGGCCCGGTGGATAAATGTAGGTGTTGCGCACCATGAATTCTTTGAGAATATCGTTCTGGATCGTACCGCTGAGTTGCCCCGGAGCTACGCCCTGCTCTTCAGCTGCTACGATATAAAAGGCCATGATGGGGATTACCGCGCCGTTCATGGTCATGGATACCGACATCTCGTTAAGCGGAATCTGGTCGAAGAGGATTTTCATGTCTTCGACGGTATCGATAGCTACGCCGGCTTTGCCTACATCGCCGCGCACGCGCTCGTGGTCGCTGTCGTAACCCCGGTGGGTAGCCAGGTCGAAAGCCACGGATAGGCCTTTTTGCCCTTGCGCCAGGTTGCGCCGGTAAAAGGCATTGCTGTCTCTGGCCGTTGAAAAACCGGCATATTGCCTGATCGTCCAGGGGCGCACTACATACATAGAACTATAAGGCCCCCTGAGGAACGGCGGCAGCCCGGCCGCATAGTGAAGCAACTGCGGGTCGCCGATATCTTCAGCCGTAAAGACGCTATGAATAGCAATGCCCTCGGCTGTGGCCCACTCTTGAGGGTGTTGCGCCGTATGGATGAGGTTGTCGAGTCGCTGTCTGAACGGCCATTGGTTAAAGTCAGGGCGAGGCATAGTTGTTATTTCAATTTAGCCCCAAAATAATGAGATTTTTGGAAGAATCGGCTGATCTTTTAGTCTATATGTATCAATATCCCTTAATCGTAACGGCACAGTTCAGCTTTGCACCACTTTTCACCGTGACCGATTTGAGCAATTTACGCTCGTACTCGAGGTAAAATGTGGCATGTGGCGGGTTGACGGGATAAGATACTTCTTCATCGCCGTAGGTGACAATAAGTTGGTCGGAATGGGTTGTCGTCACATCGATTTGCAGCACGGGGTAAACATCCTGAGGCAGGTATTGCTTTTCGATGAAGCCGAACAGTTTTTCAACGGGCACTTTGGGAAGCTGAGTTAATTGGGGAAGCTCGCTAAAGTGTTTTTTCCAGTAATGCTGAATCAGGTCGCTGTCGTTTCGGGGTTTGTCGCCGATAAAAGCGCGTTCTACCATCTCATTCACAACGAGTTGGGGTTGCCAGGAGGCAATGAAACCGCGGTGGAAGCCCTGCCATTTCCACCAAAAAGCGGTTTCGCTATAGTGTTCGGCAAAATGGGGGATGAGGTCTTTTAAAAAGGAGTCGTGCTCAAAATATACGCGTTGTTTAGGCGCCTGGGGGTTAGCTCTGAGGTAGGAGCCGGCTTCGGGCATCAGACTGTCAAGTACTTGTACGCGGCTATTTGCCGGTAAAAGCTGCTGGATTATTCTGCCGGAATCGCTATCCATTAGTGCCAGCCTGGCCAGATCGCCCGAAGGTTTGCGCACCAGTTCGCTTTGACAATCGGCAAATTCCCTCGGCTGTTGGCGAAACGGCTCGGGAAGCTTGCGCATGATGCATTGATAACCTATAAAACCACCGATGGCGTTCCAGTGGGTATCGTCATGGAAGTAGAGTACGCCCCTGTTTTTTTGGCTGCGCAGACAATCGCGCAAGTCTATCCAGTATATTTCGGGGAGGGCGGTTTGCAGTTGGTCCAATACGCCGGCGCCTTTGTAGGTATAGCGATCGGGAAGATATTCGGGGTATATGGTTTCTTTATTGGGGGCAGCTACAAGCACATAGGTTATTCCCCTGTCTGTAGTCCATTCGTGGCGTTGTTTAAACAGGAGGGTCCATAACTTGAGCTGCATAGGCGTAAATCGCTGTACGCCTAAGGATTGGTGGATGCTGTTGCGTCCAAAGATTTCTTCCTGTAAAAAGATCCAGCCGCCTTTGCCTTTCTCCACTTTGTGAATAAAGGGCGTGTGCAGGTAATTCCATTTGGTGGAAGCAAGCCAGGCGAGCATGGGGTGTTTTTCCTGGGTGAGCGATTTGGTGAGGGCGGCTTCGTAAGCTGTAGTAATTTCAGCGGGATAAAAAGTGGGTTTTGCATAATGGTAATTGGCTGCCGGCACGGTTATATACAGCCAGGCCCCGTAGACCAGTATGCCGCAAAACAAGACGATAAAAGCGTATGACGACCAGCGCATATAATTAGAATCGAAAATAAATGAATGGGTTGTACGTGCTGTTAATAAGGGTGATCAGACTCAGCGCAAACAAACCTATGAGGGCGCTGCGGTGTATCAACCTGGGCCATTGTTTGCCAAATGCAGGCGCTTCGATGCGCGCCGCTAACCGGGCGTAATAGGGGAGGCTCAAAAATGCCGCCGCTGCCAGGGTCAATATGGTTTCAGTATTTAAAAATAAACCTGCGTAATAGGTTGGCGCCGCATTTGCCCCCATCATGGCCTTTAAGTAGTCAATTGCCTGGGTAAGGTTGTCAGCCCTGAAAAATACCCACCCTATCAATACAGTTAATATGAGGTAGGCATGGCGGACAAGTAGCGGTAGTTTTTGAAGCAAACGCCCCCATGAACTTCTTTCCAATATTAAAAAAGTACCATGAAACAAGCCCCATATCACAAAATTCCAACTGGCGCCGTGCCACAATCCGCATAGAAAAAAAACGATGAGCAGGTTGGCAAAGGTTCGTGTTTCGCCGTGCCGGTTGCCTCCCAGGGGAATGTACAGGTAGTCGCGAAACCAGGTGGAAAGCGATATATGCCAGCGTCGCCAGAAATCCTGGACGGAGGTGGCAAAATAGGGAAAGCGAAAATTTTCGAGAAAATGAAAGCCCAGCATGCGCCCCATGCCTATAGCCATGTCGGAATACCCCGAAAAGTCGAAATAAATCTGGAAGGCGTAACACACCACGCCCAGCCAGGCGGCAGAAGGGCCCAGCGCATCTGCCGGCGCCTCAAATAATTTGTCGGCGGTATACGCCAGGGTGTCGGCCAGTAATATTTTTTTAGCCAATCCAACTATAAATCGTTCGATGCCAAGCGCGAAATCTTCAGCGCTTACCCTGCGCCCGGCCATCTGATCGCGTACGTCTACGTATCGCACAATAGGCCCGGCGATGAGTTGAGGGAAAAGGGATATATACAAGGCTATGCGAAGCGGATTGCGCTGAGCGGGCGTCTCACCCCGGTACACATCGACGACATATGACAAGGCTTGAAAGGTGAAAAAAGAAATGCCTACGGGCAAATGCACCGGCGCCAGGTACAGCGTGGGCAGGTCGCTCCACAAAAGCACCATATTGAGGTTGTCAACCAGGAAATTGGCGTATTTAAAGCCAACCAATAAACCCAAATTGACAACAAGGGCCATAATAAGCCACCGCCGTGCATGTGCCGGTTGTCGTTCGATGAGCAAGCCCGACGCATAGTTGAGGGCAATGGAGCACAACATGAGAATTAAGCCCCATCCTTCCCCCCAAGCGTAAAACAACAGGCTGAATGCGAGCAGAAAGGCGTTTCTGCCTGGAATGCCCCGTAAGAGGGCATGGCCTAGCAATACGACAGGTAAAAAAGCGAATAAGAAAGTAGTCGAACTAAAAACCATAAGCTTTCTCCGGGGTATTATGCTTCATCATCGGATTGCAAAGTGGGTAGTTGGTGAAGCCGGCTCACATAGCGTTTTTCATTGTAGGGCTCGTTGCTTTTTACCACGTCGAACACTTCTCCAATGAGTACCGAGGCAATCATTTCAAGCGCTGTCTGACGGCTGTAGCCTTCTTTCATCAAGCGCTGCAAGGTGGCTGCGGTTTCCGGTGGGTCGTTGCTTTTTAACTGGTTTTCAACGGCCATTAGCATCGATTGTTTGAGCATTTCTTTACTCATAGCGGATGTTATTTTTGTTGAAAAGCTGCGATAGCTTGCTTGGCAAAGTCGCTGAGCACAAGCGCGCCGCTGATGCCAGCGCGCTCTTCCAGCAATTGGTCCCAATGCTCGGCGCCTTCCCAAAGGACGGCCTTCAGCCGGCGCATGGCGTCGGGGCTCGAGGCCGCCAGTTTGTCGGCCAGGTGGGTGATATAGGCGTCCATTTGCTCGATTGTGGGGAATACTTCCTGGTATAATCCTTTTTCTTTGGCCCATTCGGCGGTTTGCCATTCTGTGGCGTTGATCGCCAATTGGGCGAAGGCGGATTGCCCCACTTTTCTGGCAACAGCCGGCCCTACCACGAAGGGGCCGATACCTACTGCCAATTCGCTGAGCTTGACCGTGGCAAAGTGGGTGGCTATGCAATAATCAGTAGCGGCAGCCAGCCCAACGCCACCGCCGATGGCTTTGCCTTGAATTCGCCCGATGATCAATTTCGGGCATTTGCGCATGGCGTTGATCACATTGGCAAAACCCATAAAAAAGCGCTTGCCGTTGTCCAGGTCGCTGATGGCCGCCAATTCGTCAAAGCTGGCGCCGGCGCAAAAGGTGCGGTCACCTGCGCTCTGCAAGACGATAACCTTGGCTGCGGGGTCGGCGCCGGCTGCTTCTATCGCATCGGTGAGCCGCTGTAGTTGCAGGCCCGGCATCGAATTATGAGCCGGATGCGCAAAGGTGATAGTGGCGATGCCGCCACGTATGTCGGTTTCTACGGTACCCATCAGGGTTTTATCGGAAATAGACATAGGCAAATGAAGTATATACCTGCAAAGATAGATTTTATTGCAAATCTGTCGGGGATTGTCGCAACACACCCAACCCAAACAACGCGAAGTCATATTTGGCGGGATCTTCGGGGTCGAATTCGCGCAGGCGCCGGCTGAGTTCGAGTACGGCCTGCCAGTCTGTCTGACGGCGTTCGAGCAACCCGTATTGCCTGGCAATGCGGTCGACGTGTACATCGAGGGGGATGAGCAATTGGCGGGGACTGATCCTATTCCACAATCCAAAATCAACCCCGCTATCGTCGCGGCGTACCATCCAGCGCAAAAACATGTTGAGGCGTTTACAAGTAGAACCCCTCGCAGGCGTCGCGATGTGTTTGCGGGTCCGCGCAGGCGCGTCGGGCAGCGAAAAGAACAGATCGTGGAAACCGGTCAATGCTTTTTCTACGGTGGTATCTTCAGGAGTGATAAAACGCGCAAAAGCGTCTTCCAGCGATTCGTGCCGGCGGTAATACCACTGAAAAAAGGTGA
>JAEUUQ010000531.1 GCA_016787505.1 Saprospiraceae bacterium
GCAGGGCAATATTGTAGAGGAAGGAAATATGGAACGGCTGTTTAATAAGCCGCAACACCCCTATACCAAAGGTCTGCTAGCCTGCCGTCCGCCGCTGGATGTGAGGTTGAAGCGCTTGCCTGTAATTGCCGATTTTGAAAAAAACGCCGATACTGCTGATCTGGTATCAGTTGTGGCTGCGAATGCATTTACTCCCGAGGAAATAGCCCAACGCCAAACCACATTACACGAATCGCCACCTTTGCTCAAAGTGGAGGGCCTGCATACCTGGTTTAGCGGCAAAAGCGGATTCTGGAATCGCACGCCCTCTTGGGTAAAAGCAGTTGACGACGCTAATTTTGAGGTGTATAAGGGCGAAACCCTCGGATTGGTCGGCGAGTCGGGCTCGGGAAAAACAACCCTGGGGCGCAGTATTCTCCGACTGGTAGAACCCAGGCAAGGACGGGTGATATTCGATAACAGGGATGTGAGCCATGCTTCCCGACCAGAGCTCACTGCGATCCGTAGTCAGATGCAGATGATATTCCAGGATCCTTACGCCTCTTTTAACCCCCGGCTTATGATCGGCGAAGCGATTGTAGAGCCGATGATTGTGCACGGCATCGGCAGCAGCGAGAGTGAAAGGAGGGATATGGCCATCGCCTTGCTGGAAAAAGTGGGCCTCGAAGGTTCCTTTTTTTCGCGATATCCCCACGAGTTTTCCGGCGGACAAAGGCAGCGAATCGGTATTGCCCGGGCACTAGCTGTTAATCCCCGTTTTATTGTATGTGACGAATGCGTGTCAGCGCTCGATGTGTCGGTGCAGGCGCAGGTGCTCAACCTGCTAAAATCACTCCAGGAAGAACGCGGGCTCACCTATATATTTATCTCTCACGATTTGTCGGTGGTGCGCTTTATGAGCGACCGCATTGCGGTGATGAAGGAAGGAAAGATTGTGGAATTGGCCGACGCCGAGGATATTTACCGCCGCCCGCAACATCCTTATACCCGGCAATTATTGGCCGCGGTGCCGAGGTAGGTTGTCGGTTGTCAGTTGTCGGTTGTCAGTTGTCAGTTGTCGGTTCTTTATATACTTTTTAAATAGAGAACAGAAAACAGATAACAGATAACCGACAACCGACAACCGATAACATCTATCGTGCAATCACAAAACGCTCGGCGCGGTAGCCTTCCGGCGTCAGGATAGACAATACATACGTGCCGTTGGGCAGATCGTGTACGTCGAAGCGGTACGTTTCGTTGAGTACATTTTCCAGGCGCTGCTGGCCGATCATTTTGCCGTTGATATCGAGGATACCTACTTGTACTTCCTTAGCCGTCTGGTCGAGTTCGAAGCCGAGGTTCAGGTATTCGCTCGCCGGGTTGGGCATTACCTTCACTTTAAAGGCATCAAGCGGCTGGATATCTTCCGTGCCGGTTACGAAACCGTCGAGGTGCAGGCGAGCTGCAACGGTGCGGTCAGACCATCCCGAATACAGGATATCGAGGAACAGCGGCTGGGTAGGGAAGTTGGCATATTCCACATTGCTGGAAGCCAAAAATCTCGGCGCAATGCTCAATGCAGGGCCGGATCCGTCGTACAACAAAGCGATATAGTAAGCTCCACCTGGTTCGAGTTCTACCACGTCGCCTGTGAGTGATTCGAGTTCTACGAGGATCAATTCATTGGCAGGCGTGGCAGCAGTAATGGAATAAGAACTGAGCGCAATTGGCGTCAGGTTGTCAAAACTTGCACCGCTGGCGGCGAAGTCAATCACGTTATCGTCATTAGCGTCGGCGTCAAAGAGCACAACGTTAATCACGTCGAGTGCGGGATCTCCGGAGATCAGGCTTCCAGGATTAGCCAGGCCGAATGACGCATGCGTTACAACGCCGCCGTCAGGGCCTGCAATGACCAATGAGCCGATGTTGTAAGTAAGGTTGTAAGGATCGACGAAGCTTGCATCAGAGGGGCCTGCGCTGCCATCCAGCGTGCCGTTGTCGAGCGCCCAGGTAAAGTCGGTCATCTCAAACTTGGTCGCGATTGTTTCGTCGTTTTGGTCGTTCGCAAAAACGGCCGTGTATTCGCCAAGTTCGGTCGGTGTGTAGGTGCCTACCATCGCAATGGCAGAGTCTGACAAACCGGCGATATCCTTAGAACCGGTAAGTACAGTTTCTACGCCGTTGGGATCAGTGATCGTCACAGAGGCTGTCACTGTAAGCGGATCGGGAGAGGCATTCACGTAATTTACGCTCAATACATCTACCGGAACAGCCTGAGAAAGCGGCGTGTGGTAAGAATACGATGCAACGCCGCCGTAAAACGTTTTAATGGTGAAAGACATTTCTACCGGTGTGCCCGAATCAACTACAGGTACGATGGTTTCGCAGCTGGCACGCGACAAAAAGACGGCCGGTACGGTAATCGTGCTGTCAAAAGTGGGGTCAGCCGACATGTTGTAAACTGTCGTAGCCCCATCCGTTGCAGTAGTGTAATGATTGCAAATTACCACGCCGGCAGCGCCAGCAAGCTGAGCGTTGTAAGTTTTCACGGTAAAGTTGCAGCCTCCGCGGCGAATCAAGGCAAATTTGCCTGTCAGATCTGCAAGGATTTCGCCGCAGGCCATGCTGTCGACTTCGGTAAAGGCCCATTGCAACTGTCCCGTTACCGTTTCGCTCAATGTGGGTCCCCAACCCGATTGGGTGCCATAGTCATAAACGCCTGCAATGCCGGCAGGAGAAAGCACTTCCACATCTACAGGGAAGGGAGAGTCGATGTTAATTTGCGCTATGGCAAATTGCATGGTTGCGATAGCAAACAAAAGAGTAAACAGTTTTTTCATATTAGTCCGGTTTTATTACGAATTGAAAAAAAACAATTGATGAATCTGGTTTTGATAAAAGGGGCTTGCATATCTGGGTATGAGAAGCTGATTATTCAGCACCCTGGTTTTTGTGTATAGGTTGTGTGTGGGCAAATTTCAAAAAAAATGTACGGATTTTGCAACCTTTCGAAAAAAAAAACCGTCTATTCTTGTATTGTGATCGACATCACAGTGTCATATGTCGAAAAAAACAGGTTAAATAGCAATAATTTGTTTATTTTTAAATCCGGTTTTTGTTATCAAAGACGAAACTCCATGAAAAAGCTGAACTATCGCACCGTACTTTTTGTATTCCTGGCTATGATGAGTGCCGCTTCCTACCTCTACCTGAATGCGGGAGCCACTTTTGGTGCGGGCAATGTACAGCAGGAAGAAAACGTATTAGGCCGTCTGTCAGAAGAAGAAACTTTTGAAGAAGACCAACCTGCTCATACTCCGCTGCCCGATGTACACCTGCTCAAAAAAGTAGTAGAAGGAGGCAGAAGATTCATCCCAGCCCACTAAACTGCCGTTTTCTTTTTCCAGTATCTCATCAATCCGGCTACGCTCATCCAGGCAGGATTAGCGCTTTCGTAACGCGCCATATCGAATTCTCCCGTACCCGCTTCGATTAATTCCAGTGCGGCAAATTCCTGAAATAGCGGGGTGATGTCTTCTATGCTCGTTCCCTGGCTAAAAGGTTTCCACATCCATTGAGCCCACTTGTCGAGCCTGAATTCAAGCTCGTCGAGATGAGGTTGTATATCGTTTATAGGCCCGAAATGGGTGAGCCATAGCCGCTCTACCGACAATCCGCGTATGAGCTTGATGGATTCCTTCCAGTGTGGAATATGAATATCTGGAGGAGGGCAGGGGGCTGTGACCATGCCGCCATTGATGCGTATACCGGCCACATCGCCGGT
>JAEUUQ010000577.1 GCA_016787505.1 Saprospiraceae bacterium
TAATGATTTTACGATGTAAAACAGAACAAAGGTTAGTGATGCAATCAAAAACCCGATAAAAATATGTTCAAGGGCTGGATGTGGAGATAAGTCGCTTTGATAGGTACAGTATTATCGGGCGCTAAATTATAAGATTGCTCCCACATTTTTGCTACTTACTATGCGAAAGCTAAAATATTTGGTGGGGTGTTTGCCAATCTGGATATATTTGCCATATATTGCGAAAATTTTAATAGAAGCACAACAAAATCGCCTTCACTATGAAAAAACTTTTTACTTTATTTTTCTTCCTTACCGCATTCGCTTCTGCTGTTTTACAGGCACAGACATCTTGTGTGCCAGATGCTACGCTCCCCGATACGATCGTGATTAATCCTGAACCTTTTGTTCCTGAAGTGCCCGGCTCCGGTATTCCCGATACGGCCTGTGCAGGATTGTACTACGAATTTATCTTTACACTGCATACCCCTGCTACGTTTACTACGCCCTTCGGCCCGGTTCCACTCAATTCAATAGACCTTGCTACCGAAGGCGCAGTGCTTAACCTGCCCGCATCCTTCGATTATGTCTGCAATCCGCCTAACTGTGTTTTCAAGAAAGACTCCGTCGGATGCCTTATCCTATTCGGTACGGCTACCGACGCCGAAGTGGGCGTATACGACCTCGGCCTGCAAGCCGTGGTTCGCAGCGTGATTGATATTCCGATTACATTCCCCGATGCCAATCTGGTGCCGGGCAATTATTTCCTGCATGTGAAACCAGCCGGCTCGGCCAATTGCCTGCTTATTAACACGAATGACCCGGTAGCCCAAGGCCTCGATGTAGCTGTGATCCCTAATCCATTCAGCGATTGGGCCGTTTTTGAGGTGAGCTCTAAGCTGAACGGCCAATTTGAGTTCGCTGTTTACGATATGCTGGGGCACCGCTTGCACAAAGAACTGACTACACTGCATGAAGGCGATAATAGCATCCGTTTCGACGGCTCTGCGCTGGCCAACGGTATGTATATGTACTCTATTAGTAATGAATCGGGCGTGTTGTCGGGTAAATTCCTGATCAACCGTCGTTAATACCTGTAGGCGTAGAGACGCACGGTGGTGAGTCTCTACGCCTACATTTCTATTTTCCCTATCTACACATCTCCAACCAATAAATACGCACCTTCTGCTGAACAACACCCCGGCAGGCAATGCGCATACATTGCTGCTGTAAGGATTTTTTGTTCATGTCAAACCCATAAGTAATGAAACGTGTGATGTGGTTGGTCGCTATTCTTTTGGCGACAAAGACGCTGCCTGCGCAAACAGGCTGCCCGGGATGTATTGTCTCTTTACCTACACTGCCTGAAGATACTATCTATTTATCGGAAGCTCCCGACGGACAAGCAGGCATGTATTACGACCAGGATATCAGTTTTAGAATGCCTAAAACTACTACGCCTGTGGCCGCTACAGATCCTTCAGTGCCTCCTAATATTGTAATTCAGCAGGTGACGATTACTTCGGTCACTAATTTACCTCCCGGTCTGCAGTGGGAGGTAAGCCAATTCGAATTTAACCCCGCCGAGCAAACCGACGGCTGTGTGAGGTTGTGCGGCACGCCGCTATTTTCAGGTATGTATCTGGTAGAGGTAGTGGTCGATGCCCAGGTCTTTTTTATTACACAATCTTCTTCTTTCACTTTTCCCTTATACATTGCCCCTTCTCAAAGTATCACCGAAGGATTTAGTCTGATCAACAATGCTGGTTGCGGCAGTGTGACGGCTTCATTTGTCAACCTGGTTCCCTCCGATAGCGTGGCCGGCTTTTCGTATTTATGGGATTTTGGCAACGGCAATGCCTCTATACAGGAAAATCCAGGCCCTCAAACCTATTCCTCGCCAGGCGTTTATCCCATTCAGTATACTGCCATAATCGATACCAGCGGCTATTATCTCGCAAGGGTCAATATTTTAGAAGTGGGCTGCAATGACATCCTGGGCGGCGCCCCCGACCTTAAAATCGGCATTTACGATAATACCGGCCAGGAAGTATACTTGTCAAGTATTGTGCAAAATGCCACCGTGCCGTTGGCATTTGATTTGTTTTTGCCACTGGAAACGGGGAATTACAGTCTGCGCGTAACCGATAACGACGGCGGACTGGATGGCGCCGATGATATTTGCGGGGTGGTCAATTTTACCCGGCTTTCCGACGGGGTATTGGTTGATGATGAGATGAGCCTGGATTTGAACATCTTCCATCAGGTGGATACCATCATTTCATCCGATACCGTGCGCGTATTTGTCCAACCCCAGCCACCTGTGATAGAATACTCTTCACCCGCACCCTACTGCGAAGGAGATTCGCTCACCCTGTTTAGTTCTTATGATGATCATTTCATTTGGTACCAGGACAGTGTGCCGATATTGAGCGTAACCGACCCTATGCTCGACATTACGGAGGCAGGTAACTATTGGGTAGTCTATACTTCTGAGGACGGATGCAGCGCCGTATCTCCCGTGAGTACGATCGTATTTAATCCTTACCCGCAGGCCGTATTCACAATAGCCAATAACCTGCTTAGTATATATCAACCCGAGCAATTGCCGGAATCATACCTGATCGAGTGGTTCGTCAATGGCGAGTTGATACCGGATGCGCAGGATCTGACATACTGCATAGCCGTTAGTGGGGAGTATAGACTTCAAATTACCGATCTGGCAAGTGGCTGTGCCAGCTTTTTTGAACAAGAGGCGGCTTACAACCCGGCTTTTCCTAACTGCACCACAGCCTCCACAGAACAGTTTGAAGAACCGCTACGCGTGTATCCCAATCCGATGGAAAACGAGGTAAATCTGAGTGGTAAGTGGAATAACACGGCCGATTTATACATCAAATTGTTCGCAGCAGATGGAGGCATCAGGCGGAGTATGGTAGTGACGCCCCCCGCCGGCCAGTTTGCGATATCCATGCCGGTAGAAGACCTGCCTTCGGGCATTTATTTTTTGAGCATTAGCGCCGGCGACGGCGTGCAAATTTTTAAGTTGATTAGAAAATAATATTTTCGCAAATTGGAAACGAATACGAGCACCTATTTCCAAAACATGAACCTTCGTCAAACCAAGCGGCAACAAGGCAACCTTGTAATTGAGGGAATACCGGAAATTCCTGTCGAATTAAGCGATAGACTTGATCAGTATCAAAGCATCAGGGAGGCCTTTCTTGTAGACTGGCTAAAAAACGACGATGGACTGCTCATCGCAACGCGTTTTGGCGAATCTACTCAATTTCATACGGTTACACACCCTGGTGGAGTGCGCAGACAGGTAACCTTCTTTTCCGAACCAGTCTACAAGGGCTGCGTATGCCCGGCGCCCCATACCAATGGCTTCCTTTTTGCCAAGGATATCGGAGGCAACGAAGCCTTTCAATTTTATTATTTTGATCTTGACACCGGCGCCTACAAAATGCACACCGATGGGATTTCGCGCAATGACCACGGCTTGTGGAGTAATAACGGCCGGTCGTTTATCTATGCTAGCACCAGCCGAAACGGCATAGACCACGATTTATACGTATGCCGTCCCCACGATGGGGGAGCGCCCTACCTTGTCATGCAGGGAGAGGGGTATTGGTATCCCGTGGCCTGGTCGCCCGATGACCAATTTGTCGCCATAGCTCATTACCAGTCGGTAAGCCATCACGCACTGTATATTTTGCATCTTAAAAGCGGCAGGCTTATCGATATTGGGTGCGATAAACAGAATGTGGCATGCAAAGGCGCTCAATGGAGCCTCGATGGCAAAAAATTGTATTATACCTCCGATGAGCAAAGTGAGCACAACCAGATCTATTGCTACGACTTCGACACGCACAGCAGCGCTTGTATCACACCCCATATAGTGTGGGATGTGGAAGCGCTGGCAATATCCCCTGATGGTCTTACCTTAGCTATTGCCGTAAATGAAAACGGCATAAGCCATTTGTATCTGATGAATATGTCGACCTATCAGCTAAGGCCGGTGAAAAAAATACCAGAGGGCATTATCAATCAGCTAAAGTGGAAGCCTTCCGGACAAAAGCTGGCTTTATCGATCAATAGGCCGACTTCTCCCAGCGATGTATACGTATATGATTTGGAGCATCGCAAAACTACCCGCTGGACTTATAGCGAAACAGGGGGCCTCGATCCCGATACTTTTTGCGCTCCCCAACTCATCCATTATCCTACTTTTGATACCATCGACCATTACCCCCGTATGATTCCCGCGTATTTGTATATGCCCCGGGAGGAAAAGCAGCGATATCCAGTATTGATTTACATACACGGCGGACCGGAGAGCCAGTACAGGCCGGAGTTTTCACCCATTTTTCAATATTATCTCAACGAACTGGGCATTGCGGTGATAGCTCCCAATGTGAGGGGATCTACCGGTTATGGCAAGCATTTTCTCAAACTCGATAACGGCTACAAAAGGGAAGATTCGGTATACGATATCGGCAAACTAATCGACTGGATTGAATCGAACCCCCAACTGGATGCCTCCAGGGTGGCCGTGATGGGCGGTTCGTACGGTGGCTACATGGTGTTGGCTTCAATGACACACTTCAATCAGCGCTTGCGCTGCGGCATCGACATCGTGGGAATCAGCAATTTTGTGACTTTCCTGGAAAATACACAGTCCTACCGCCGCGATATCCGACGAATCGAATATGGCGATGAACGCGACCCGTCTATGCGACGCCACCTGGAGCGCATTTCTCCTACGGCTAACGCGCATAAGATTACCAAGCCCATGCTTATCGTACAAGGCCTCAACGACCCCAGGGTGCCCGCAAGCGAAGCAGAACAAATGCTCAGGGCGATCCGGCGCAATGGGGGAGAAGCATGGTACCTGCTCGCCAAAGACGAAGGACACGGTTTTCGCAAAAAGTCAAACCGCGATTATTACAGCAAGGCGGTTATTCTGTTTTTGCAGCGTTTTCTCCTGGAATAGGAGGGGGAGAGAGTGGGAGGGTGAGAATATCAAAGCCCGGTATTTCGCCAAGGGTGGGCGCCTCTTCGAGATGGACGCCCGCTACCAGGCTTTTCAACTGTAGCATTTTGGCTTCAGTGTCGCTTTTTCTGATAGAAATATCAATAAAAGCGGAGTCTTCAAATTGTTGGTGATCAATTTGAAGTTCCAGTTTCTTTACCGCATTCATAACCGGGCTCAACCATTGATATTCAAAACTGAGCCGGAAACGGTCCATGACGATTTTTTCTACGATAGCTGCTTTCTGAAGGGCGTCTGCGGTGCTGTTTTTGTAAGCTTGAATAAGCCCCGAGGCGCCCAGCAAGGTACCGCCGAAATAGCGAACCACCACCACAAAGACATTGGTGAGGCCAAAGCTGTCGATTTGGCCGAGGATAGGCCTGCCCGCGGTACCGCTGGGTTCTCCGTCGTCGTTGGCACGGTAGTTGGCGCCGTCAGTGCCGATGCGAAAGGCAAAACAATGATGACGCGCCTTGGGGTGCGCCTTGCGAACCTCTTCCAGCCGGGTCTGCCATTCTTCCTGCGAGCCGACAGGGAAGGCATAGGCTATGAATTTACTGCCTCTATCGCGAAACTCTCCTTCCGCGGGCGCGCTTATCGTGTGATAAGTATCTTTCATCAGGCGCAAAAGTACCACCCTTTGACAAATGGTTAACGAAAAATGCATTTATCCTATTTATATTTGCCTCATCAGCCCTCATCAACCCACATAAATGGATCAGACCTTACGCCAATACGACGAAATAATAGCTAAATGCAAAGCGCTGTTTCTCAAAAAGCACCAGGACTACAGCTCATCCTGGCGCATTTTGCGTTTGTCTTCCATCACCGATCAACTCTATATCAAGGCGAAAAGAATCAGGAGCATCGAAGAGAAAGGCGTACAGCAGGTCCATGACCCTATCGACGGCGAATTTATGGGCCTCATCAATTACAGCATCATCGCGCTCATCCAACTCGAATTGGGCGAGGATGGCCCCATAGAACTATCGCGTGATCAGGTGGAGACACTTTACGACGAAAATGTGGCGATAGTGAGAACACTGATGAGGCAAAAGAACCACGACTACGGCGAAGTCTGGCGGGAAATGCGCGTAAGCTCAATGACCGACCTGATATTGACCAAACTCCTTCGCATTAAACAAATTGAGGACAACAAAGGCAGTACGCTTGTTTCGGAAGGAGCAGGTCCTAATTACATGGATATCATCAACTATGCTATATTTGCGCTGATCAAATTGGATGAAACCACTACATCAGGCATCACTAACTAATCACAGCTACAATGACTATTTTCACCTTATCCCTCTATATCGCCATTGCAGCGGTCTTGTTTTGTGTAATATCCGGTGTTACCGGCGTGAAAGTCCGCAACTGGGCCGTTACGTTTTTCCAGTATTTTACGGGAGCGCTTTTTGTGTTTTCCGGCGCCGTCAAAGCCGTGGACCCGCTGGGTACGGCATACAAGATGGAGCAATATTTTGCCGAGTTCGAGACTACCTTTGCCGGTACCTGGTTCTCTTTTATTGCGCCAATTTTCCCTAAGCTTTCCCACGTATCATCTACCTTTTCGGTGGTGATGATCGTGTTTGAAATAGTGCTGGGCATCATGCTGCTAATAGGCGCCTACCGGAAATTGACGGCATGGGCATTCCTGCTGCTCCTGGTATTTTTTGCCTTCCTCACCGGCTTTACGTATCTCACCGGTTATGTGCCGGAAAA